>JAROBA010000200.1 GCA_029432815.1 Pontiellaceae bacterium B1224
GTTGGACTTAAATTGAGGTTATGGTTTCAATCCACGCCCCCCGTGCGGGGGGCGACCTGGCTGACCTGGAGCCGGTCCGTGCAATCTGCGTTTCAATCCACGCCCCCCGTGCGGGGGGCGACATGAAGGAAGGAAAGTTTGTTGAGGTTAAGGATGTTTCAATCCACGCCCCCCGTGCGGGGGGCGACTCAAGTTCGACTCCCAGCACGGGCCGGTAACGATGTTTCAATCCACGCCCCCCGTGCGGGGGGCGACAAACAGCTCACCACCGCCACGCTGCACATTGCCGTTTCAATCCACGCCCCCCGTGCGGGGGGCG
>JAROBA010000201.1 GCA_029432815.1 Pontiellaceae bacterium B1224
GGTCGCCCTAACCGCAGTCATGCGCAAACTAGTCATCGCAGCCAATTCAGCTGTTAAAAATCCCGACTTCGAGCTTGCTGTCTAACACCGTTGCTTGTATGCTGAAGATAAGTAGGGAATGTTTCTTTGTTTTTGTGCGTATGTATTTACCGTGGCTAGGAGCTCGATCAAAAGTAAAATGCATATGGCTTTCATAATAATCCCTTCTCCATTTTTTACCGAACGTTACACGTGAGTTTCGTGGGAAAGAAACTTTGCCCAAACCAAACGGGCGTTGTCCACGTAAACTCGATGTGCTGGTTCGACCAGTTTTG
>JAROBA010000202.1 GCA_029432815.1 Pontiellaceae bacterium B1224
GCATTGATGGCGATGCTGAATTTCTCGAATGACCAGTTCCCGGAAGGGATGCGCTCGATTGAGATCAATGCGGTGAAGAATGATGTGCTGGATAAACTGCTGCGTCAAACGGTGCTTCCGGAAGGGCTGGGTCTGCACATGGCGGAAATGGCGGGCAATGCGGATAATGATCCGGTATGGCGGGACTACTGCATACAATTCTGTCCCACGGCGTGGGAGCGAATTGATGCAGAATCTCGAATATCGAATAATGAACAGGGAATTACGAAGGATGCAACTGGAGGGTCGATGGCCTCAGCGACTGG
>JAROBA010000203.1 GCA_029432815.1 Pontiellaceae bacterium B1224
GTGAGATCATCGGGAGCAATTTCGTACGACAGCGTATTGATCTCCGCCAGCAGCGTGGAATAGTTGTGCTCCTTCCCATCCTCACCAATCAGCGCTTTCACCGGTTGAGAGAGTTGTGGGGCAGACTTTCCTGTCTGCCCTCCCTGCCGCTGAGCAGACTGGAAAGTCTGCTCCACCTTTTCATCCGCAGGCGCAACGGCCTTCATTGCATCCTGTTGCTCCACAGAAGACAAGCCGGAGGCATGCCCGGCGTCCTCTTGTTTATCTTTTTTAAGGCCGATAAATAAAACAGCCCCGAGAGC
>JAROBA010000204.1 GCA_029432815.1 Pontiellaceae bacterium B1224
CTCGCGACCTTCGGTCACTCGGCATAAAACCAGACCAAATTATATTTTATTTTTTTAGGTCACTGGTTTGATGATGGGGGGAGGCTCATATGCCTTTTCAACGCAGAGGGTGCGGATGTTGAATATTTAGAACAAGTAATTTTGCATGAACCCCCTTTAATATCCCGATATCAGGCAGAACTGCCTATCAACATATGTTTAAAATTATTCACTGTCATCCCATAGCTCTTAAATAAAAAGGCTGGTAAGTGCGTCTTAAATCCTCCACTCGGAGGGTATGAAAAAACAAAGACAAAAACACA
>JAROBA010000020.1 GCA_029432815.1 Pontiellaceae bacterium B1224
TTGTGTTTTTGTCTTTGTTTTTTCATACCCTCCGAGTGGAGGATTTAAGACGCACTTACCAGCCTTTTTATTTAAGAGCTATGGGATGACAGTGGGTTGATAACATCATCATGCTCTGGCCGTCGAAGGATCACAATGTCAGGGCGAATCAGGTAGTCTTGGCCAATTGATGCCGCCAGCGAAACATCTTCTTTTATTGCTGTTTGAATATCCGATAGGTGAAGAAACTGTTGGGAATTATCAATTCGTGTGTCTTTGCGTGTAATATTCCACGTGCCAGGGCGGAGGGAAGAGATACCTAGGAAGGATCTTCTTAAATAGGTTTCAATTGCGGCCTCGAATTGAGTTCTCGATGTTTGGGCATTCTGTCGTGTCCCTGCTGTCACACCTAGCTTTTTAAAAAGGCTCGAAGCAAAGGCAACACTTGTTTTACTGGCCTTGTCCGCAATGGAGGGAATTCCCGCTGAGTCCATTTTAAGCAATGAGTTTTTGAGTTCGACATGAAGCGATTCTCGCGCGCATGAGATAAGAGATGAGGTACTTTTTGTCATTAGCTACCTTTTTTAGAGTTTGAATAGATTCTTGCGATGCCAGTCTAAAAATTCCGGGTTTGGAAGGAAGCGCCGCGGTTTTCTAATTGGTTGGTTTTGATACCTACACAATAAATCGCAGATTGCAGGATTCTTTGACGTGGTGATTTGTTGCGAAAAGAAAAGCCTTAAGTCTGCTGTTATACACATTAAACCTGAATCAAAAAGACGATCAAAAGTTGCACTTAGACATAGCCCATTCTGTGGGTCTGTTCTGAAACGAACATCTTTTCCCCAAGGAATAATGTGACTCGCAATCAGGCATTCGGACGTAGTAATACCAGTCACACAACATGCAGAATCGTAACTACTCAGAATAGCCTCTCGAAAAAAACGTTGATGTACTCGTTGTTTTGTTAGACCCAGTTTTTCAGAAGCGCCCGTTGGACGTGTGAGCTTTTCTTCCGCTTTTATCCGTAATTTGTTGGCCTCCCAAACAAGTCCGTTCCAATCGCTATGAAACTCTTCCCAAATACTCCGGTCAAGTTTGCTGGTATGCGCTAGACCAGAGACATCCATCTTCCGAAGTGATGGGTCACAGGCTCCAAAATTCCCAAGTTTCCGGGCGACTGAAGCCGGAGTTCTTCCTAAAACAGTTGCAAGTTCTATAACGACTGGATTATTTGCCTTCGTCTTGTGAAAGGGGATTCTGCAATACAGTTCGAAGGCCAATATTGATTCTTGCCGAGTCCACAGTTCACCATAGCGAGATTTAGATATGTTTGAGTTCATGATATTCGCCGGAGAAAATAAGCTCTAGACCTGTCAAAAATGAAGTAAGAGGTTCCGTCGCCTTAAGGAACTGAACCCAAAGTCTCCTGCGAGGATCTTCATCATGACGGTTGCGATTAAGCAATGAAAACCCTTGGCAGGGAGGGCCTCCGATAACGACATCGGCTTTGGGGATTGGGTAGAGCTCTTTATCCAGCAGTTCAATGATATCCCCGTAAAAAGTATGCACTCCTTTAGGATCAAAGTTAGCTTTGTAGGAGTTGATGGCTTCAGGGTTGAAATCGTTTGCAAAAACAGAATAAAAATTATCCGAATTGGCAAATCCACGCGTCATACCCCCGCATCCGCAAAAAAGATCTATAAGTTTATATTGTCCGTATTTCATGAAATAGAGAATGTAGGCATTTCCAAGCCTCTAATCTAGAACACTCTTCAGGTCATTTCAAAGGAGGGACGCTTGCTGAGTCAGCATCCGGTTTTCGACAGCAAATTGAACTTTCCAAACCTTGGAACCGACGACCAAGTGGCTTGAGAACATTTTCCAAGGGTTGGAACGCGGGGGCGTTATTCCGCGTTTTCCGAGACGCCGAGTTTGTTGACGCCCCATTGATGCATCAGCTCCAGGATGGGGAAGGCGCTTTCGCCGAGTTCGGTCAATGAATATTCAACGCGGGGCGGAACCTCGGGATAAACGGTTTTAGTGAGCAGGCCGTCGGCCTCGAGTTCGCGCAGCTGCTGCGACAGCATTTTCTGGCTGACCCCGGGAACGATTCGTTCGAGTTCCGAGTAGCGTTTGGTGCCGTCGTGCAGATGCCAGAGCATCAGGCATTTCCACTTGCCGCTGAGCAGATCCATCGAGATTTCCACCGGGCAGTGATATTTTTTTCCTTTCCACTCAATCATTCTCGGCGCTCCTGCAAAAAAAAGTTTTTCCCGCTCTGGGACCTATTGGCGGCAATTCCGACCTTTTGGTGCGTACCGGACCAAAAAGTGCCCTCTTGCGCGTTTTTCACAAAGACCTATAACTGCTTCCAACACGACAGCAACCACTTTAAATGAAACCTGGAAATTAAACAACCCAAGGAGCAACGCCATGACCTATCCACGCGCTTTTTCCCACGTCGGCATTTCCGTCACCGACCTCGAGCAGGCCGTCAAATTCTACACGGAGACTTTCGGCTGGTATGTCATTATGCCGCCCACCGAAATTGTATCCGACGACTCCGCCATCGGCATTATGTGCGATGATGTGTTCGGCGAAGGCTGGGAGCGCTTCAAAATCGCCCACCTCGCGACCAGCGACAAAATCGGCATCGAGATCTTCGAGTTCCGCAATGCGGAAAAACGGGAGAACAACTTCGAGTATTGGAAGAGCGGTTTCTTTCATATCAGCGTGCAGGATCCCGATATTGAAGGGCTGGCCGCAAAAATCGTGGCCAACGGCGGCAAGCAGCGCATGCCGATCCGCGAATACTATCCCGGCGAAAAGCCCTACCGCATGGTCTATTGCGAGGATCCCTTCGGCAACCTGATTGAAATCTATTCCCACAGCTACGAGCTGACCTACTCCGCCGGCGCTTATCAGGAATAGAGTCCGGAGCGGGTTCCGCGCAGGCGGAGCCTTCATTCCGAGAGGCCCGCTTTTTTGCATTGTAACGGGGAATTCCGAAGCGTTTAATTCACCGGAAAATTCAGAGCAGTTGTATTCCTCTGCAGTTGATCAGCGTTCCGCTTCGATGCAGTAGGATTCGGTGACGACATAGTCCATGCGGGGACCATCCTCCGGCACGGGCAGGTCATTCAGGCGCTGGGCATCGACGGCGAGGCCGATGACAACGGCGTCGTAATAATTCAGCAGGTCGTCATAGAAATCGAGTTCGGGGCCGAGGCGTCGGCCCTGTTCATCGAAAGCGATCCCGGGAACGAGGATGAGGTCGAGCTCATCTTTTTCCGCAAACACCGGGTCCACCGGTTCAACGGTTCCGTAGGCATTGTGCTTAAAGGTTTCACCCATTTTGGCCATGCGGTATATACCGAGGTTTTCGTCGAGGGCGGGGATATAAAACTCGCGCTCTTCCTGCGGCATGATGTGGGTGACATCCACCTGGTCAGGCAACGGGGCATAGGCCCCGATTTTTTTGGACGCAATGTAGTCCTTGTGGGATTTGAGCCGTTTGACGGCCAGGAATCCATTGGCCTCGATGATGGGAAGCCCCATTCCGGTCAGCCGATCTTTAATGAATGTGCGAGTTTCTTCAGCGGTCATTTTTAAGCCTCTTGGTTGTTGGCAGGGTATCATCGGCTGAGAACCGCATTCGGGCAATACGGAAATGCCATGATTGTGTTTTACATGAATAAAAACACGGCGAGGGCATAGAGACCGACCATCAGAACGGCAATGATGGTGGAGGCGGTGCGGCTTTTGGTGCGGAGCAGGTCCCGTGCAGGTGTCTCATATCGTTTTCCGCGGCCTTCGTGCTCATGTTCAGTATGTCAGAAAGTTGCTTCCCGGTGATTTGCAAATTTCATTTCATGCAAAATAAGGGCCTTGGTATTACCCATCCCGTTTCCTGTATTTGAGGATCACCGATAAGCGATACGTTCCAAAGATTGGAAACTGCGTGTCGCAGGCAAGGGGTCAGCGGTCGCCGACGCGGATGACGAGCTTACCGGAATTTTTTCCTTCAAGCAGTCCGATGAAGGCTTCAGGGGCTTGTTCCAATCCTTGGATCAAATCCTCGCGAACCTTGATCTTTCCGGCCTTGACCCATTCGGTCATTTCGGCGGCGAACTCGGGGTAGCGCGGGGCGTAGTCATCGAAGATAATGAAGCCCTGCATTTTGATGCGCTTGACCAGAATCGTTTTCATCAAGAGCGAAAGCCGGTCGGGGCCGGGCGGGAGTTCCGTATCGTTGTAGTGCGCAATCAGGCCGCAAAGCGGAACACGCGCTTTGGTGTTGAGCAGCGGAAGCACGGCATCGAACACCTTGCCGCCGACGTTCTCGAAATAGACATCAATCCCATCGGAACAGGCTGCGGCGAGTTGCTCCTTCAAATCATCAGCACGGTGATCAATGCACGCATCAAACCCCAGTTCCTCAACGGCGATGCGGCATTTTTCAGCGCCGCCAGCCACGCCGACCACGCGGCATCCCTTGAGTTTTGCGATCTGTCCGACCACCGAACCGACTGCACCGGTGGCGGCGGCGACCACGACGGTTTCGCCGAGTCGGGGTTGGCCGATATCGAGTAGCCCCATGTAGGCGGTGAAACCGGGCATCCCCAACACACCGAGCGCGAGCGACGGATGCTGCATTCCCGGATCGAGCTTCACCAGCCCTGTGCCGTCGGAAACGGCGTAGTCCTGCCAGCCGCTGAAACTGAGCACGAGATCGCCCGCGGCATAGTCGGTGTGGTTGGATTGTTCAACACAGGAAACTGTGCCGCCGACCATCACGTCGTCCAACTCGACCGGAGGTGCATACGACGGGCCGTCGCTCATGCGTCCGCGCATGTAGGGGTCGAGCGAGAGGTAGAGCGTGCGCAACAGGACTTCGCCTTTTCCAACCATTGGAACTTCTGTTTGCTCCAGTCGAAAGTCCGTGGGTTTCGGTGCGCCGTGAGGGCGGGCGTTCAACAGGATTTGGCGGTTGCATGTTTTGCTTTGTGTCATGATGGGCTTTCCTCGATCGGTTAGATTTTCAGGCTGCGTTGCAGAATACGGCGGCTGACGTCGGGCGTGATTTCCTGCTGTTCGCCCAGCGCGGTCATGCCGTGCGCTTTCAGCTGGGCAACGACGGCCTCAATGGCTTCTTCGCCGAGATCGTAGTCGCCCAGATGCGTCGGAATGCCGAGGCTTTCGAAGAAGCCTTCCATCTTCACAATCGCGGCTTCGATACGGGCGTCGTCATCACCTTCGGTGATATCCCACACCCGTTCGGCAAACTGGAGCAGCTTTTCGCGCTTGAAGGTCAGCCGTTCCCGCAAAAGTGATGGCATCACAATGGCCAGTGTGCGTGCGTGGTCGATGTTATAAAGTGCGGTCAGTTCGTGGCCGATCATATGCGTGGCCCAGTCCTGAGGCACACCGGCACCGATCATGCCGTTAAGCGCCCAGGTGGTGGTCCACATAAAGTTGGCCCGTGCGTCATAATCGTTTTCGCCTTCGATGATGTTTGGCGCCAGGTCGATCAGTGTCCGGAGCAATCCTTCCGCGAAGCGGTCCTGCACCATGGCCCCGGCGGGGTAGGTCAGATACTGCTCAGAAATGTGTACAAAAGCATCGACCACGCCGTTGGCCAGCTGGCGTTGCGGAAGCGTGTAGGTTTTGGTCGGATCGAGCACGGAAAACTGCGGGAAGACGTGCGGGCTTTTAAAGGCGAGCTTGGCGTGTAGCTTCGGGTTGGTGACGACCGAATTAACGTTCATTTCCGAGCCGGTTGCGGGAAGCGTCAGTACGGTGCCGAAGGGCATCGCCACGTGGACGTTGGCTCCGTGCTGTGTGAGGATGGTCCACGGATCGCCTTCGAAGGGAATCGCCGCGGCCACAAACTTGGTTCCGTCGATGACGGAGCCGCCGCCGACGGCCAGCAGGAAATCGACCTGCTCTGTCCGGGCCAGTTCAACGGCCTTCATCAGGGTGTCGAATTGCGGATTCGCTTCGATGCCGCCGAATTCGAAAACCGTGCGTTTGCCGAGCGCTTGTTTCACTTCGTCGAGGGTTCCGGTGCGCCGCGCGCTTTCGCCGCCATAGAGTACGAGCACGCGGGCCTCGACGGGAATGTGTTCGTGAATATCAGCGACGCGTTTTTCGCCAAACAGAATGCGGGTGGGATTGTAAAAGTCGAAGTTGTTCATGGTATTTTCCTTTCAGTTGATCGTGTTGATTAAAGCATAGACGCACGTTCCGGCAGATCGTTCATGGCAATTTTCCCAGGGCATCGATCAAGTCGTCGGGCTCCGCACGGGTCCGATAATCCACATCGACATAGCGCCACAGGACCGTCCCGTCACGCCCGAGGACAAAGGTGGCGGGTATCGGCAGGATATGCCCGTTGCCGTTGTTGATGGCTTCCAGATCCAGCTGGCGCCCCACGCGCATGTGCTCCAAAAGAAACTCCGGCACGTCCCATGCAACGCCATATTCAGCCGCGACTTTCGCATCCTGATCCGACAGCACAAAAAAATCGAGGCCTTTCATTTCATCGTTGCTCATAGATCCATCGGGCACTTGCGGGCTGATGGCAATCAGCTGAGCACCCAGCGCGTGAATCTCGCCCAACCGGGCCTGCAGGGCTTTAAGCTGCAGGTTGCAGTACGGGCACCAGCTCCCCCGGTAAAAGGTAACAACAACGGGGCCTTGATCCAGCATTGCACCCAGTGAGATGATTTTTCCATCCGCATTCGGTAACGAAAAATCGGGGGCTTTCCCGCCCAGTCCGATCGCATCGGCCCCTTGCTGGAACGCTTTGGCCTGCGCAATAATATCGTCGACGCCTTTCATGAAATCAGGGTTGGCCTGTCGTCCCATTTCAATCTTCGCTTCGGTCTGTTCTCTTAAACTTTTCATACTCTCTCCCTCTCAAAATCCTTCGCCCCATGAGGAGCATGCGTCCCGCTTGTTCAAACGGCACAGCGCACCGTTCTACATGTCGCGAAGCGCTTCGACCAGTTCCGGCAGATCGTTCACGATATAATCCGGCTGGGCCGCATTGGGATACAGTGTTTTTCCCGGGCGGGCAATGAACGCCGTTTGCAGACCGACGTTTTTGGCACCCGCCAGATCCCAGGCGTGCGCGGCGACCATCAGCACCTCTTCCGGTTGAACGCCGAGGTCATCAAGTACCATGCGATACGTATCCGGATGGGGCTTATATTTTCGGAGCGCTTCAATGGTGTAGAGCGTATCAAATTGATCGACTAAACCGGCCTTGGTCAATTTGGACCGAGCCCCTGCATCATTGGAGTTCGTCAGTGTGACGAGTTTGAACCGGCCATCCGCATTGAGTGCGGTCAGCCCTTCCAGCACATCCGGATGTGCCGGCAGGGAACGCAGCGGGGTGATGATGGATTCTTTTGCTTCGTCGTACGTGAGTTCGATGCCCTGCGTCTCCGCCACCATCATGAGTGCGGCGGTACCGATTTCTCCGAAACTGTGATAGGTGTCGCTCAGGGTTTCGACCAGTGAATAATGGAGCATGGTGGAAAACCAAAGCGGCAGGAGATCTTCCCGTCCGCCGAGGGCTTCGCCGACGGATATCTTCAGCGGGTCCAGGCTCAGCAGCGTTTCGTTCACGTCAAAGATAATGACCTTGGGGGGCGGCATACTTTTCTCCTGATTGTTCTGGGTTTCCTGTGCACTTGCAACGGTCAATGTGGCGGCAAAGAAGGCTCCGGCCAAGCACTGTTTAAATCTAATCATTTTTTTCTCCTGTTTATTCCGTACGGCTTTTCCGCCTGTGGCGGACACCGGGGAAATTTATTCATTCAGCGGTTCAGCATTTCGGATGAGTTGGGTGAACACCTGCTTATAAACCTCAACCGGCTGCGCTCCGGTCAGCACACTGGACTGATTGAAGATGATGGTCGGCACGCCGGACACGCCCTGCTGATGCCAAAAGGCTTCCTGCGCCTGAACACGACCCCGGGCCGCATCATCATCCAATTGAGCCAACGCGTCATTGACCTTCAACCCAACAGCTTCCACTTCCCGCGCCAGCACGGCTCGATCAGAGACATCTTTACGTTCCGTGAAGAAGGCTGAAAAGAGGCGCAGTTTCAGTTGGGTCTGCAAGCCCTGTTCTTTTGCATACTCCAGCAGGACATGGGCATCCTGCGTATTCACCACTTTCATTCCGTCAAAGAAATCAAATGAAAAGCCAAGCTCAGTGCCGAGCTTTGTCATTTGAATTCGGGAGCGGGCACTGTCCTCCGGCGTGGCCCCGTATTTACGGGCGCTGTACGCCGTGCGCTCCTCACCTTCGGGGGGCATATCGGGATTGATTTCAAAGGGATGCCATTCGATTTCAACCAGATCCGCAATGCCCATTTCGTGGATGGCCTGAACCAGGCCTTTGTATCCAATGATGCACCATGGGCAGACGACATCGGAAACGATGTCCACTTGAAATGTTTTTTTCATAGGTACCTATCCTGTCCAATGCAGTCAATTTTCCGGAAAAAACGTTCCATCATTTCGAGAAGTCGGCCATGACCATGCTGTCCGCAAAGCTGGTATAGGCTGTTTCAAACTGCTTGGCCGTCGCATCGGGGAAGAGATGGAATTCGCCTGTCTTCAGTGCGGTCACAATGCCCTCAGAAACGGCGGTCACCGAATCGCCTTCTTCAAAACCGGCCTCAGCAGCCATGTCGGTCAGGATGGGGCCGGGGTGAACACTGATCACCGTGACGCCCTGATCTTTCAGCTTCCAGTACAACCCCTGCGTCAAAGAATACGCGGCTGCTTTTGATGCCGAATAGGTGGAGAGGTCCGGAAAGTTTTTAATGGAGGCCACCGAGTTTAATTGAACCAGGGCGCCCCGGTTGGCAACGAGAATATCAGCGAAAGCCTTCGTTACGCGCAGCAAGCCGAATACATTCACATCAAATTCCAGCGTCAATGCTTCTTCAGCATTTTCATCCAGTGGAGATGCGGCTTTCAGGATCCCCGCATTATTCACGACCACATCCACATCCTGAGCAAACTCCGCCAGATGTTTGATGGAGGCTGTATCCGACACATCGGCCTGCATCGTGACGACCCGATCTCCATACCTGGCTTCCAATACCTGAGTGGATTCCGGATTACGAACGGCCAGATAAACCTTCTTGGCTCCGTGCTTTAAGAACGATTCCACGGTGGCTTTGCCGATCCCGCGATTCGCGCCCGTGACCAAGGCGACTTTGTTTTCGATTGAGATGCTCATATTTTTATACCTCTGTTTTGTTTTTAATAAATACCAAGCGATTTATAGAGCCGCACGATGCTCTGTGCGTGGGCGGCCTCCACCGCGACCAGCGCGGAGTCGGTGTCGTTCACGGTGCGCTGGGCATCGAGCACATCGAGGAAGGAAATTTCGCCTTCCCGAAAGAGCTCTTCCGAAAGCTTCAGCGCCGCCGCAGAATTGTCGTAGGCCTTTTGCCGCGATCCATGTTGTTCGCTGATGCGCTCGTGATCAACGAGCGCCATTTCAACATCGACGACTGCCTGCAGAATCGTTAGCCGGTACAGCTCGTAGGCCTGAAGTTCGCGCGCTTGTGCCGCATCAATCCGGCCCTCCACGCGCCCGAAGTCGATCAGGTTCACCGCGCCGCCGATGGTTCCGTTCCAAATGGTTGTGGAATCAAAAAGAACGCCTTCGGCCAACCCATAAAATCCGGAAAGGCTGATGGTGGGATAGAGCTCCGCCACCGACACTTTAACCTGCGCGGTATTGGCCGCCAGCAACGCCGCGGCGCTGCGGATGTCCGGACGGTTCGCCATCACGTCGGCCGGCGCCAACAGCAGCGGCGTAATGTCTGCGCCGGGGACGACGGTGCAGTCGGCGCATAACAGATCCAGCTCCTGCGGTAGCTGGCCCGTGAGCACCGCCAGCTGGAGGCGCGCGTTATCCGCCAGCCGCTTGTATTCGGGAATCGAAGCGCGGGTGGTATTCACCAGACTCGCCGACCGTTCCACATCCAGCTGTGGACTTTCGCCCAGATCGCGCTGTTGCTGAACGAGCTTCAGGGTGGCTTCCTGCGCTTCCAGATTCTTCTCCGCAATCGAGCGCTGTTTTTCGGCGGCGCGGAATTCGATGTAGGTACGGGCTACTTCGCCGGCGAGCGTGATTTCCACTTGTTGGAAGTCAGCTTCCAAGGCTTGGAACTGCGCATCGGCGGCCTTTACGGTGTTCCGGTTTTTACCAAACAGATCCAACTCGTAGGAGGCATCGAATCCGGCGTCATAAAAATTGCCGGTTGTTTCGTAAAACCCTTCGCGCTCGCGCCCCGCGTTGCCACTGATTCCAAGGGTTGGAAAAAGGCTGGATTTCGCGGTGCGGCGGATGCCGCGGGCCTCTTCAATCCGGGCGGCGGCGATGCGCTGCCGCGGACTGTTGGTCAGCGCGGCTTCCACCAGCGCGTTCAGGTCCGGATCGTCGAAGGTGGTCCACCAGGCCGACAGCTCGTTGGTGGAGACGGTCGTTGCCGAGAACTCCCAGACATCGGGCATTGCCGGTTCGGGCAGCTCCTGCATCGAGACACAGCCGGTCAAAAGCAGGGGAAGTAAAAGCAGGGATTTCAGGTTCATGCGGAGAGTTCCTTCTTTTTGGAAAGCTTCACTTCAAGCTTACGCAGGACGATGTAGAAGACGGGCGTGAAGACCAGTCCAAAGAGGGTCACCCCGACCATGCCGGCAAAAACGGCCAGCCCGATGGCGCGGCGCATTTCGGAACCGGCGCCGGAGCTGAGCATCAGCGGCAGCACGCCGGCAATGAAAGAAACCGAGGTCATGAGGATCGGGCGCAGCCGCATCCGCGAGGCTTCGAGCGCGGCGGTGGTAATAGCCTCGCCCTTCCGCTCCAGCTCGCGGGCGAATTCCACAATCAGAATGGCATTCTTACTGGCCAGCCCGGCCAATACAAACAGCGCGATCTGTGTGAAGATATTGTTATCGGCTCCCGTGATCCACAGCCCGACCATGGCCGAGAGAATACTCATCGGCACAATCAGGATGACCGCCAGCGGCATCGTCAGGCTTTCATACTGCGCCGCCAGAATCAGGAAGATCAGCAGCAGACAGAGCGGGAAAATATAGACGGCGGTGTTGCCGGCCAGAATCTCCTGATAGGTCATTTCCGTCCATTCGAATTCCATGCCCTGCGGCAGGTTTTCGTTCAGGATTCGGGTGATGGCATCCTGCGCCTGACCGGACGAATAGCCCGGTGCGGCTTTGCCGTTGATGTCGGCCGCCGGGAACGAGTTATAGCGCATGGCTGTTTCCGGTCCGAAGGATTCCTGCACGTCGACCATCGCGCCGAGCGGCACCATATTGCCGTCGATGTTGCGGGTTTGCAGACGGCTGATGTCCGCCGCTTGCGAGCGGAACGATTTATCCGCCTGCGCAATCACCTGATAGGTGCGGCCGAACTGGTTGAAGTCGTTCACATACATCGAGCCCAGATAAATCTGCATCGTGCGGAAGAGTTCATCCACCGGCACGCCCAGCTGTTCGGCTTTGGTGCGGTCCACCTCGGCGAGCAACTGCGGGAAGTTTACGTTGTAGCTCGAAAACACGCCGGTCAGCGCCGGATCTTCGTTGGCTTTTGCGATGATCGTCTGCACGGTATCCGCGAGGGCTTCCATACCCTGATTGGATCGATCCTCGATCTGTAATTTGAACCCGCCCAGATTGCCGAGCCCGCGAACGGGCGGCGGCGGAAAGACGGCGATGAACGCGCCATCGATTTCGTTAAACCGCTGCTGCAGGGTCTGAGCGAGCGAGACGCCGTCGAGCCCGGGTGCCGTACGCTCTTCAAAATCCTGGAGCGGAATGAAGGCGATGCCGGCACTGGGGGAATTAACAAATCCGTTGATGGAAAGGCCGGGAAACTGGACGGTGTGTTTGGTGCCCGGCACGGTTTCGATAATGGCCTGCATTTCGCGCAGCACTTCTTCGGACCGTTCCAGCGTGGCGCCGGGCGGCAGCACGGCAAACGTGATCAGATACTGCTTGTCCTGCAGCGGAATGAACCCCTTCGGTACGAGCTTAAAGGTGTAGGCCGTGAAAATGACGAGCAGGCCGTAGATCAGCATCATGCCGGCTTTGCGTTTGGCGACGGTTTTGAGGGTGACGGTATAGTCTTTCTGATTGCGCTTAAACACCTTGTTGAAGCCGCGGAAGAACCAGCCGAACAGGAGGTCAATCAACTTGGTAAACTTGTCCTTCGGCGCATCGGCCGGACGCAGCAGCAGGGCCGACAGCGCCGGACTCAACGTGAGCGAGTTAAAGGTGGAGATGAAGGCGGCGATGGCAATCGTCAGTGCGAACTGCCGATAGAACTGTCCGGTCAATCCGCTGATGAAGGCGATGGGAATAAAGACGCCGGCCAGCACCAGCGTGGTGGCAATCACCGGACCGGTCACTTCCTTCATCGCCTTGATGGTGGCTTCGCGCGGCGGCAGTCCTTCGGCCACATTTCGTTCCACGTTTTCGACCACCACGATGGCGTCATCGACCACGATCCCGATGGCGAGAATCAAGCCGAACAGGGAGAGCACATTAATCGAGAATCCGAAAAAATACATAAAGGCGAAGGTGCCGATAATTGAGACCGGAACCGCCAGCAAGGGGATGATGGCAACGCGCCAGTTCTGCAGGAAGATGATCACCACCAGCGCCACCAGCAGCACCGATTGGATCAGGCTGCTGACCACGGCTTTGATGGATTTGCGCACGAAGACCGTCGGGTCATAGACGATTTCATAGTCGACGCCTTCGGGCATGCTTTGTTTCAGGCGCTTCATGGTTTTGCGGACGTCGGCCGAAATCTGTAATGCGTTTGAGCCGGGGGAGGCGAAGACCGGCATGGCGGCGGCCTGCTTGCTGTCGAGCAGCGATCGCAAGGCGTAGGTCTGGGCATCGAGTTCAATGCGGGCGACATCGCTCAGGCGGGTCACGACGCCGTTGGCATCGCGCTTGATGACCACGTTACCGAATTCTTCCGGAGTCTGGAGACGGCCCTGCACATTGACGGGCATCTGAACCTGCACCGAGTTGTCATACGGCGGTCCGCCAATGAGCCCCGCGGCCACCTGCACGTTCTGGCGGCGAATGGCGGCGACGACTTCGGTGGCGGTCATATCGCGTTCGGCGACGCGGTTGGGGTCGAGCCAGATGCGCATGGCGTAGTCGCCCGAACCAAACTGGCCGATGGTGCCGACGCCGTTAATCTTGGCCAGCTCGTCTTTGACGTTGAGCGTGCCGTAGTTACGCAGGTAGAGCATGTCGTATCGGTTGTTCGGCGACTGCAGATGCACCACCATCACCAGGTCCGGCGAGCTCTTCGTAACGGTTACGCCGAGCTGCCGCGTAACGTCCGGCAGGCGTTGCAGGGCCTGCGAAACGCGGTTCTGTACGAGCTGCTGCGCGAGGTCCGGGTCGGTGCCGATTGCGAATGTGACACGCAGCGTCATGGTTCCGTCGGAGGTGGCGAGCGAATTCATGTAGAGCATATTTTCGACGCCGTTGATCTGCTCTTCGAGCGGCGTGGCGACGGTCTGGGCAATCTCGGTGGGGTTGGCACCCGGGAAGGACGCGCTCACGACAATCGACGGCGGCGTCACTTCGGGATATTCCGAGATCGGCAGTTTGAACACGGCCAGCAAACCACCGAGCAGAATGAGGAGAGAGAGGACCGACGCCATGATGGGCCGGTCGACAAAGTAGCGGGAAAAATTCATAGGATGCGTCCTGTTTATTGAGCAGCTACCCGCTGAGTGTCGGTTGTAATCTGCGGAGCAACGGTCATGCCGGGCCGAATGCGCATGAGACCTTTAGTGATGACCATTTCGCCGTTTTCCAAACCACTGCGGATTACCCGGCTGCTTTTGATGCTTTCGCCCAGGGTGACTTCGCGGTATTCGACGATGTTGTCTGCATTGACGACGTAGACAAACTTGCGGTCCTGATTGGTTCCAATGGCGCGCTCGTTCAGCAGGATGCTTTCCTGCTCTTCGGGCGATCCCAGATTGACGCGGACAAACATGCCGGGGACCAACTCTGCATTTTCATTTGGGAAAAAGGCGCGGCCACGAATCGTGCCGGTGGATGGGTCGATTTGATTGTCGAGACTGTGGATAAATCCTTCGTAGCGTTTGCGGGCGGCACCGATATAAATTTCGACCGGAATTTTAAGTTCGTTGTTCCGGATGCCGGCAACGGCGTGGATGTTGTCCATATAGGTTTTTTCATCGATTTCGAATTCGGCGTAAATACCGGAGTCGGAAACGATGGTGGTCAGCAGGGGCGCGGTCGGTCCGGCGGAGACCAGATTGCCTAGTGTGATTTCCGCGCGGCTGAGCAGGCCGGAAACGGGCGCTTTGATGTAGGCGTAATCGAGATTGATCTGCGCCTGTTCGAGCCGGGCTTCGGCGCCGAGCACGGCGGCATCGGTGACCAAGGTGTTATTGGCGCGCTCGTCGTAGATGCGCTGCGAAATCGCGGCGTTTTTAATGAGTTCGTCCGCGCGTTTCTGCACCGACCGCGCCAGTTCATTGGCGGTGCGGGCGGAGGCGAGGTCCGCCTTGGCCTGCTGCACAGCGGCCTCGTAGGGGCGCGGATCAATCACGAAAAGCACATCGCCTTTTTCCACGCGCTGTCCGTCGACAAAGCGAATGTCGGTGATCGTTCCGCTCACCTGCGGCCGGATTTCGGCGCGGTCGACCGCAGCCATCCGCCCGGAAAACTCGCGCCAGAGGCGGGCATTCGTGGTTTGCACCAAATCCACTTCGACCGACTTGGCGGGCGGTAAGGTGGTTACTGTTTCCTCGGCCACGCTTTGGCGGGCAATGGAAACGACCCCTGCGATGGCAATAAGCGTAACGGCGGCGAAGGATGCTACAATCGGTTTTTTGTGTTTGGACGAAATAGTCATGGGTTCTTTTCCTTTTATAAAATTGGTGGTCGAAGGTCGGAAGGTCGAAGGTCTGAAAGTCGGGAACGCTGACTTGCGACTTTTGACCCTATTTAAGATATTTCAGCAGGGCTTCTGCAGTGGCGGCGGATGAACCGGGATTTTGTCCGGTAATGAGTGCTTCGTCGGTTTGAATAAAGGAAGCCCAGTCGTCGCCTTTGGAATAGATCCCGCCGCGGGCGGCGAGCATGTCTTCCACGGAGAACGGAACGACGTCCATCAGCTGAACGGCGATTTCTTCGCTGTTGCTGAATCCAGTGACCTTCAGCCCTTGGACGAGCGGATCGCCATTGGGTTTGCGCGGGTGCCGGAAAACGGCGGGCGCGTGGCATACGGCGGCGATCGGTTTGCCGGCGGCGTAGAACTTTTCAAGCAGATTGATAGAATCCTGATTTTCCACCAGATCCCACAGCAGGCCGTGGCCGCCGGGATAGAAGACGGCATCGAAGTCGTCTGCATTGATGGTGTTCAAATCAACGGTGTTGGCCAGCAGCACCTGAGCATCGCGATCTTCGGCGAAGCGGGCAGTGGTGTCGGTTTGGAAATCGGGAGTGTCGCTGCCCGGGTCGAGCGGGGCTTGCCCGCCGTTGGGGGAAGCCAATACGAGATCCGCACCGGCATCTTTAAATACATAGTAGGGCGCGGTGAACTCTTCGAGCCAGAAGCCGGTCTTGCGGCCGGTGTCGCCCAGTTGATCGTTGGATGTGAGTACGATGAGAATCTTCATTCGTTCTGTTCCTCTTAAATTTTCGGCCATTCGTGCGAATATGTTTCTTAGTAATGGGTGAGGGTTATAGGGGGACTTGAACGACTGTTCAAGTTATATGTTGAACAATCGTTCATTTTATTGTTCAGCGCAGGATGGGGCGGGCATGATTTACGGCTCGTTGATGAGCTCGGCCAATACCTGTTTGTAGATCTCAACGGATTGGGCACCGGTCAGTGTATTGGATTGATTGAAGATGATGGTGGGGACGCCGGACACACCTTGTTCATACCAAAAGCCTTCTTTGGTTTGTACGCGTTTGCGGGCTTCGTCGTTGTTCAGTTCGGCCATCGCGTCGTCGACCGCCAGGCCGACCGCTTCCAGTTCCTGTGCGAGGATGGTTCGATCCGATATATCTTTACGCTCGTTGAAGAGGGCCGTAAACAGGCGCAGTTTCAGCGCGGTTTGTTTGCCCTGTTTTCGGGCGGCTTCGAGCAGGATATGCGCATCCTGTGTGTTGACGATTTTCATACCGTCGTAGAAATCGAATTTGAATCCCAGTTCTGCGCCGAGCTCGGTCAGTTGTGTGCGGAAGCGGCGGCTTTCTTCCGGGGTGGTGCCATATTTACGGGCACTGTGAGCGGTCAGCTCTTCGCCTTGGGGCGGCATATCGGGATTGATTTCAAAGGGGTGCCATTCAACGTCGATCTGATTCTGCAGGCTCATCTCGTTGATGGCTTGCAGCAGGCGTTGATAGCCAATGATACACCACGGGCAGGCCACATCGGAAACGATGTCCACCTTAATTGTATTTTTCATAACCGTGTTCCTTTTTCGAGTCAGCCTTTTGCGTTGCGGTTTCCAAGGGTTGGAATATATACGGGAGCGCAAAAGAGGTGACGCATGCGATTCCCAGCAGTAGCGAAATCAGCAGGGCTGCTCCGTTGAAGGAAATACCGCTGATCGATTCCAGCCAATGGGGCATGGTTGCTCCGCCGATCGGCACGAGCGACCACACCATTCCACCCATGAACAAGGCCATTGAGATGGAGGTGATCGAATATACGCTCGTTTGAATGAATAGTTTTTTCATAGTTCTGGGTCTGATGGTGTTCAGGTGAATACGTCTAGCCCTGACTCCGCCGCCCCTTGGATCCCATGCCTGATTTCCTGTTGTTCGAACGGCCGTTAATGCTTACTTTAATGCCATCGGTCGCCGGCAAATTATTAAATCCTAATCCCAGGCCAACCGTGGATACGGGTAAAAACGAGCTTCTATTACTTATGTTCAGTTTCATGACTTTTCCTTTGTTGTTGGTGTTCTGTTTCTTGTTGGTGTTTGGTTTTCGTAAAGCGGGTTATTTTTCCCAGGCAAATTTCTGGAAGGGGGCATCGACCGGTGTTTCGGCCAGATGATTCACATAGTTGCTCATCACCTTTTGCGCGAGCACCAATACGATTTCCAGCAGTTGACGGTTTTCATAGCCCGCCGCATAAAATTTTTCCGTTTCGGCTTCGGTCAGATGACCGCGGTTCCGGCTCATCGAGAGCGCGGTTTCGTGGAGTACCTGCAGTTTTTCCGTAGGCATTTTGTCGCGGTTACGCAAGGCTTCTGTGATGGCCGGGTCGACCTTCATCATGTTGGCAATCGCGGTATGGGCCGGCACGCAGTAGTGGCATTCGTGTTCCACATTGAAGGTCTGCCAAACCACCGTGATTTCTTCGTCATTGAACGATGAATTCTGCGCAAGGCCGTGCAGCACGTTGTAGCCTTTCAGCAAGCCGGGCGCTTCAGCCATCACGCCATGCAGATTGGCAATCATTCCGTTTTCCTTCATCGATTTTTCCAGCAGCGGTTTGCTGGCTTCCGGGGCGGACTCGACGGTGTGTATTTTAAAAGTGCTCATAATTTTTCCATTTATTTTTTATGTTTTAAACGGGCATTTCCGTTTCGTTGAGGGCGGTTCTAGTGCGGAATGAACGACCGTTCAAGTATTATTTTGAACAATCGTTCATCTCGAAAAAAGGATATATGGGTCGGGTGATATTAAAATAGGACTCTAATTGTGCTCTTTTGATAATGCAGGGTTGGCTGAACGTGCAATCGGGCATGGTGACAAGGGCGTAACTGAAACCCGCATTAGATTCCTGCAATTTATCCATCGACATTCACAAACCTCAGATGTAATAAATGAACAGTCGTTCAAAATGAGCTAGCGAGGTAGAGCAATGAAGTATGACCGTCAGGATGTAATCGAAAAAGCCACCAATCTATTCTGGGAAAAAGGATTTCACGCCACCTCCATGCGGAATCTCCAGGAAGTCATTGATATGCGGCCCGGGAGCATCTATGCCTGTTTCGGATGCAAAGACGGGTTATTCAAAGAAACGTTGCGCTATTACGCTGACAAGGGGAGGTCGAACCTGCAAACCTGTGTTGAGACCACCGCGACTCCATTGGATGCGCTGAAACTTTTCATTCACAATGCCGTTCTGGGAAATCCCGATGCTCCGAACAGCATGTGTATGCTGGTGAAAAGTATTTCCGAGCTGACCGAAAATGATAATCCGGAACTGCTCGACGAATCGAAACAGCTCTTGCGTGGAATAGAGAATGCGTTTACGGACTTGCTGACGCAGGCCGTAGAGCGCGGAGAACTCGATGCATCCAAAGATCCCAGGCGACTCGCTCGTTTTTTACAAATGCAGCTGATGGGACTCCGCGCTTATGCCCAGGCGAATAAGGGAACCGTTTCGGTGGAAGAAATGCTCGATGATATGTTCTCCTGCCTGCATTAGACCGTCGTCCGTTTTATAAACGTTTCATCCAAAAAAGGAAGTTGCTCATGAAAGTCGTCGCATTTAATGGCAGTCCACGAAAGGGCGGAAACACGGAAACCCTGCTCAAACGGGTCTGTGCCCGGTTGGAAAAACACGGCATTGAAACCGAGATTATTAAAATCGGCGGCGAGCTGCTTTCCGGCTGCACCGCCTGCGGCGCCTGTTTCAAAACGCAGAACATGTCCTGCATCATCTATAACGACGATGTGAATGGCTGGATCAAAAAAATGGTGGAGGCCGACGGTATTTTGCTCGGATCGCCGACCTATTTTTCCGACATGACGCCCGAAATGAAAACGCTGATCGACCGCGCCGGCTACGTCACGCTCGCCAACGGCAGTGCATTGAAAGGAAAAGTCGGCGCGGCGGTATCCTCCGCTCGCCGGGCCGGGTCGATGAATACCATCAATTCCATGAGCAGTTTTTTCACAATTTCCCAGATGATTATTCCCGGTTCCAGCTATTGGAACATGGGCTACGGTGCCGCGCGCGGCGAAGCCGAGCAGGATGTCGAAGGGCTCCAGACCATGGACAACCTCGGCGAAAACATGGCGTGGATCATGAAGTGCATCGACGCCGCCAAAGAAACCATCCCGTTTCCGGAGAACGACCGCTCGCAGCAAATGAACTTCATCCGGCAGGAAGGCGAAGCGTAGTTATTTCGTATTGCTTGACGGGAAAATTCCCATTCGACAGATACGCAATACGAATTAGAAAACAATGCTGGATTCGGAAACCATACTAACCTTTTGGATCGCATCAACGCTGCTGGCACTGGCCCCCGGACCGGATAATATTTTTGTGCTAACGCAGTCGGCGGTGCATGGAAAGAGTGCCGGCATCGTCACAACGCTCGGCCTCTTAACCGGCGTCATGGTGCATACCTGCGCGGTGGCGTTCGGAATTGCGGCCCTTTTCCAAACCTCGGAAGTTGCGTTTTCGGTGCTGAAATATATCGGAGCGGCCTATCTGCTCTATCTCGCCTGGAATGCATTCCGGGCGAGGGGGCAGGCGATTGAAACCGCCGGCGACGGACGGGTTAAGGTTCGGAAACTGTATCTTCGCGGCATCATCATGAACGTCACCAATCCCAAGGTATCGATCTTCTTCCTCGCCTTCCTTCCGCAGTTTGCCGACCCGCAGCGCGGTTCCATGGTTTTCCAATTCCTGGAACTTGGCGGCCTTTTTATTTTGTCGGGAGGGGTGGTCTTTTTCGGGATTGCTCTACTGGCGGGAATGCTGGGAGACTGGCTGAACAAATCGCCCCGCGCGCAATCGATGCTGAACAAGATCGCCGGCGTGGTCTTTGTGGGACTTGCCCTCAAAATCGCGACGGCGCATCGGTAATTGATTCGACCGCAAAGAGACGAAGACGCAAAGGAGCTTTAGTCTTTGTGTCTTAGCGACTTTGCGGTCATAAATGTCTTTATGAAATTTAAGCACATTATCTGGGACTGGAACGGCACGCTGTGGGACGACACATGGCTCTGCGTGGAAATTAACAATCACATGCTCGAACGGCGCGGCCTGCCGGACACCACATTAGAAATCTATCGCGATAAACTCTGCTTCCCGGTCGATCAATACTACTGCCAGCTCGGCTTCAATTATGAAACCGATCCCTACAAAATCCTGGCCGAAGAATTCATTGCCGAATATACCGAGCGCCGCTACGAATGCCCGCTCCACACCGGCACCCGCGAACTCATCGCCGAGTTCCAATCCCTGGAAATCCGGCAGGCCGTTTTATCAGCCTATCAGCACAACACGTTGATGGAGGCCGTCGAAAAGTTCCAACTATTGGAATTTTTCGACGACGTCATCGGCCTCAACGACATCTATGCCGCCGGCAAAGTGGAAAACGGATTGAAGTATATCGCGAGCCTGAACGTGAACCCCACCGACGTCCTGTTCATTGGCGACACCCTGCACGACTTTGAAGTTGCAGAAGCCATGGGCGTGAACTGCGTGCTCGTCGCCTACGGCCACAACAGCCGCCCGCGTCTCGAAGCCACCGGCGCGCCCGTCTTCGACAATCTCGCCGGCGTCCGAAAGCACGTCATCGGGTAGGGCGCTTTCTGACCCCTGGATCAGATTAGTCTGGATCCGGCCAGCTGCCCTGTTTCACCTTTTTTCGGAACCGCTTGGCAAACTCGCAGCGTCGACACAGCGGTTCAACAATCATTGCCCGATTAAATCCATCCATCATCTTTTGCGCGCGCGGTTGATTAAAGATTTCCCGCAAGGTCGCGGTGTTCATATTCCCCAGCGCCATCGTGGCATTATTATCCAGACAACACGGCACCACCGTACCGTCGCAATGAATGCCGACCTGCCCCATGGCCCCCATACAGAAGCCATGCGTCCGACACTCCTTCAGCTCCATATCCGGCCACACAAACCGGCTCGAATAGTTCATGAACAGCCGCCCTTTAATAGGCACGCTGCAGCTGTGATGACTCCGGCCGACGGAGGAAAACGCCGGAATTTCCTCTCCAAAATGTGCATAGATTCGATTCAGCAGCACGCGGTTATGATCCACCACCGAAGCAAAGTCGTCCAGATTCCACAGGCGCAGATTCAGCTGCAGATCAGCGCGTTTCTCCAGCGCGCGGTCAATAAAGCCGAAGATCGTCTCCAGATATTCCGTATCGTCAGCCTCCTCGCCATAACAGGCCGCAAAACTCTGCAACGAAAAATTGATTTCCCGAATCGTTGAATTCAAGAGCACCGGCTCCAGCGCCGGACCGATCAACGTGCCGTTCGTAACCAGATGGACCGGCAGTCCATGCCGTGCACATTCATCAATAATAAAATCAAAATCAGGATGCAAAAGCGGCTCGCCCATCAGATGCAGATAAAACCGCTCCGCCAGCGGGGCCGCCTCCGCGGCAATTTTACAAAACAACTCGCGCGACATCATGCCGCGCGGCTGATCCGTCAGCGGGCAAAAATTGCAGGTCAGATTGCAGGCCCCTGAAATCTCGCAATAAACTTTTTTGAAGCGTTTCGACATCGATCACCCAATCATTAACCTGTCGGCAAAAATAATCCCCGAGCAGAAGTGTTGGAACTTAACAGACCTTCGCCAAACGACAGACCACCAAAGAGAGATAACTCAGAAGAGGGCGGACTGCCTCCCCGAGCCGATTCGAGGCACCCGGGCACCGGCACGGATGTAAAAACACCACCACCCAAAACCCGCACCGAATGGCGGCAGGCCAAGTTCGACCGCAATGTTTCCAACCATCGGAAACAGCAGGCCGCACTGAAAGAACGCGGATGGCATGTGATCATCGTCTGGAAAAACGATTAGCCGCGAGGGAGCGCAAAAAACCGCCTGAAGACCCGCAAGCAGGAGAAATATCCCGGGACTGGAGGGTCGAGTTCCACCTCGACTGAACCCGCTCGAACAGAGGCCGGGGGGAACCGGCCCCTCCATGATGAAATATGCATTCCGACCCGTTGGCCGAAAAAATTAAGCCCGCAGAGTGCGCCGATTGACGCAGATTATGCCGCAATCCTAAAACTTGAAACTTAAAGCTTAACACCTAAAACTGCGAAGCATACGCTTCCCCCATGGACCACCTGACTCCAGAACAGCGCAGTGAAAATATGCGGGCCATCAAGGGGAAGCATACGAAACCTGAACGGCTCGTCCGGTCATTGCTGCATCAGGCCGGTTATCGGTTCACGGTTAACGGCCCGAAGAATAAAAAGCTGCCGGGTAAACCGGACATTGTGCTGCCGAGATATAAAACCGTCATTTTTGTGCACGGCTGCTTCTGGCACCGGCACGGATGTAAAAACACCACCACCCCCAAAACCCGAACCGAATGGTGGCAGGCTAAATTTGACCGCAACGTTTCCAACGATCGGAAACATCAGGCCGCACTGAAAGAACTCGGATGGCATGTGATCATCGTCTGGGAATGCGAGCTCAAAAAATCGGAGCAGGTTTTCCAACGATTGGAAAAGCGATTGGGCCAACCGCCTTCTTGAAATTACCGCGCGACAGTCAGCAAACACGCACAGAACGCAGAAGAGAAAACGCCACCGCCCGAACAGTGAAATGATGAAATAAGCATTCTGACACATTGACTCTGCTGACCCGTTGAACGCCGGTTTCCTTCGGCACCGGGAAAAACTGCATCAGTACCGCGGAATGCTTATCCTGCTCATCCAGCAAAAAATCCATCTTCTTTCGCTCTATTTTCAGCTTTGATTAGCAAAACAGCCTGCTTATCTGAAGGAATCTTCCGAGGGATGGAACAAGCCGTATTCAAAATACCCAACTCCTTTGGACTAAGCTTTCTATTGACTCGATTCCACTCTCTAAGTAACTCCCAATGAGCAGCTCCCTTTTCGAACACATAGGTTTGAGCATGAATAGAATCTTCTATCACTTGTCCTCGCTTGCCATCCTTCTTCCGTTGCTGGGCTTCATTTTTGTCAATCAAGCATGCCTCAACATCGGGTGAAAACTCGATTTCAACCTCACGGACTTTTTCCCAACAGTATTCTTTCTTTGCCCATTCACTGCTATTCGAGGTCACTCCTTCAGGCGGGTTCTGAATTATGTCATTAACCACCTCAGAAATTACACCCAACTGATCAAGGATTTCATCGGGTAAACATTGCCGCTCCCAAACCTCCAGAAAATCTATCTTAAACCCAATCTGCCCAACCATATTCGAGAACTTCGCTAGAGTATAAGTGACAACATTCGCTTTATATCCAGCATACCACGGCATTTTGAATACGAGCCGATCTACCTCACGAAAGAAAATGGCCTTGGCAACAGCCTGCTTAAACCAAATCTCATTGAACTCTTTTCCGCCAGATTTATCCCACAATGCAGCAATGCGCCCCACAAGCCCCTTGGTCTTAGGAGTGCCAGAAAACGCCTTTTGCGCTCCAAGGCTCACTTCATGAGGTGCCTCATCAAATGAAAGGACGTATTTAGCGAGATCAGTTTTCGTGAACATTTGATTGCGCGGATTCTGAGCAAGGAATTTTTTCTTCTCTGCTTTCGTCAGATGAGTTTGCTGATTTGCAAACTGACCTCTCGCACGCTCATAAAACCAATGCGTTTGTTGAATACCTCCGTCTGGCGACGAAGCCCAAACTCGCCGAGAAAATTCTTCTATCCTCAAATGGAAGGGATGATTTGAGAAGAAGTCGGCAGCATTTACCCGGTTTTGAGTATTTGAATATTCCGATATGCGAGGAACGACTTCATCGACCAATGACGGATCAATGACCGACAACTTTATCTGGACGTACACTTGATCCAGTTTCGCGTCATCTTTTTTGCTCGCAGTAAAAATAGACGCAGTTGTCTGACCGCCATTAACAACCTGCAGGTTTTTTACTTTCAGCAATCGATTGTCACTCGAATTGGTCTCAACAGCTTCAGCAGTTGCAGACAAACCATTATTGTAAGAGAAAAACATTTGGGGTTCGTTAACAATTGTATTTCTGATCCCTTTATTGATCTTTCCTCGAAACTGAAGAAAAGTTCGAACATTTTGCTCCAACAATCTCTCTCCGTAATCACGATAAAGTTCGGCAAGCACAGCACCAGGCATCACAAGGAGATAAGACTGAATAGAATTCTCTCCAGTGTAAGCAGGCAAACAAGATAATCCACCTCCCTCGAGATTCTCAAAGCTGATCTCTATATCTTCTCTTGCCTTACCTGATGATTCACACCGAAACAGCCGCCCTAAATCCCACACCTCATATATAGTTTCAAATCCCCCCGCATTGTCGCTCGGAAGTTCGGCGACTCGAGAACTTAACTGGGCATTCGAAAGTAAAATGAGCTTTAGACTGCTGATTTCCTCCTGTGACTCCCTAATCAACCAAGCCAAACTGACAACAGGGTCTGAATCCTCAAGAGCCTTTGCAAAGGTAGGATCTAAAGCCGACTCAACAAAATTGCGCAACCGCTTGAATGCCTTTCCAATCTCCGTATTGGTTAAATTTTTCAAAGAGTCAGAAGTGTGATAATCAGCAAGTATTACGGTAAGACATGAAAACTCTGGATCATATGACCATGCATCTACGGCCTGATGCCTAGAACCTTTCGCAGTAATTTTATGCTCGGTTAAATCATATCCCGAGATCACACCCTCGGTCTCAAGAGTTGTGCACATATAATCAAGGAATACTGATTTCGTGAAATTCTCTTCAGCACCAGAACGGGCAAGCATCTCTTGAGTAAAATCTTCATAGAATTCATCAATGGTCATACTTAGTCCTTCCACCAAGTGGGCTTAGCCTCAAACGGCACACACGCCTCTATCTTCAGAGCATAAGAAACCCTCTCTATTCCGGGCAAAATAACCTCTGTTGATATTCGAGGAAAATCTCCCTCAATTCGGAAACAACGCAATGAAACTTTCATAAAGCAAAATTCGTCGTATTCTTCCCGCATCAGATAGCCCGCCATAAAAAGCAGGTCTTCAAATTGCTCACGCGCTGTTTCAGAGGCGGAAGTGAGCTCTTTCCGAATGCGGGAAACTAAGCCATTTAATGTAAAACCGTTCGGATCATCTTGTTCGGCCGTGGCGATTGTATAAACCACGAGATATCCTACGGGCAATTGGGGCACCAACTGCTCAACAGAAGATATACGCACTGTTGGCTTCGTTCCCCCGGCCTGACACTTAATCTCTACAGCAGTGTTATGTATGGCAAAATCCTGAGGGGCATCCTCTGGGCCTTTCCAAAATTTGATAGCGTCATCCCAACCGAATAACGGGGCAACCTTGTCATTCAAAAATAACAGTTCCCCAACTAGCCCCTTAATGGCTTCCTTCGAAAGGAGTTTTGTCCGCTCCCTCTTCAAGAACTCCTGCCAGCGAGTAAGTCGGCGAAGGAATATGGCAGCAGCAACACCCTCGTCTTCAATAGTTGATGTCGCCCTCACTAAGTCGAGACAGAGCGCACAAAACAGTTCCCAGTTAGTTGCCTCGTTAAGTATGAGAACCAATTTGGCATTACTTGCTGACAGTGCAACCGCCACTGTCATTCCTGCAAGCTGAGGAAGAGATTTCTTATCTGGAACACGACCAATGGTTGATTCGTAGATAAATAAATATCTTCCCTGAGTATCACGACCCCAATACAACTGCAACGGATGAAACTCACCGACCAACCGCACATTAAAATCGGCATCGGGTTTTTCGATATCTAACCAAGGATTGTTCATAACTCCTCGCTCTCTTCATCTTCCGAATCACCATAATGGTTTTTCCACCACGGAATATTTACAACATACTCAACAAGCTTCTCCATACGCCGCGTAGTTGCGCATCCCGGGAAACTGATGCCATAGGCAACGACTGTTTCATGCGGGGAAGGCAACTGGAGAAGATGGATGATCAAAAGTGGTTTCTTGCCATCCACATTTCGATACTCTCTTGGATTAATAGTTTTTCCAGCCGTTCGCTGCTTTAATTCTTCCAATTGATTTTCTGTTAATCCGGCAGCCTCATCCTTAGGCTCCCCAACACGCGCTTTCTTCTTAAACGAAATAACCTCATCGTTGATAACCGCCGTTGATGCGCGATTTTGAATCCTTCCGGTTAGATTGCATCCGACCGGCAATAGATCATCATCTTCTTTTGGAATAAGAGTTTTAAGCAAGACAACTCCCTGCTTTCCCTCTGCTTTTAGAAGGTCA
The DNA here is from genome assembly GCA_029432815.1 of Pontiellaceae bacterium B1224. GTDB lineage: Bacteria > Verrucomicrobiota > Kiritimatiellia > Kiritimatiellales > Pontiellaceae > Pontiella. The sequence goes on from JAROBA010000020.1 coordinate 26,236, forward strand.
ATATATTCAACAAGAGCCTTAGAGTAGAAAGTATAGAAGGACTGGGGATGATTGGTAAATTGCTCTATAAAGGACGCCAAACAATCAAGTTGGACATTATCCCATTCATGTCCTAATTGCGTCCGCCTGTATACCGAGTGTTCATCATTCTGTAAACGGCTGATGATCTCATGAACCAAGTTTATATTATTAGACGTAGCATCTTTGCCCGTTGGCAACGCAATCGTTTCAATCAACCTTCCTGTCAGAGACACGCTATGTGGAACAGTAGTTCCTTTTCTCATTTTATTTCGGGCAGTAACAATCAGGGATGCGGGATGACTCCTAACTCTTAACCCGAACTGAATCGGCGTTAACTTGAGCTTTTCCATCGAATGGAAATCTTCACGAAGCTCTTCCGTTGCCCCGGCTATATGGCTGTACCAAGACTCCGCATCTTCGGTCATAAAGATTCGGCAAAGATCCTCATAACCGGGGCGATACCCAAACCATCGACCCATCTGCATCAGCGTATCGTACATGATGGAGTTACGGAGAAAGTAGCTTACCAACAGCCCCTCCAAAGTGAGCCCACGAGAAAGTCCGATCCCGCCAACGGCAATTACAGATCTACCGTCAGGATCACTATAATCCAAAACATCTTGAGACCCTGAGTTGACACTAATCACCTCGATAGGATCTACGGACTCTTTCAGCATACCTTGTACATCATGCCACTCATACTCTCCGGAGGCATATTCTTGCTGCCAAGTTTTATATAAGCGCTCAATGACAGAGTTTTCTAAAGCCTGCTCAAACTCCAGTGATGCATAATTCCCAATCGCGTAACGAGTCTCCTTAATTCTTTCAGCAATTATACCTTTCAGTTCATTCTGAACCCTAGTAAATCGACTGGCATTTACCATCATGGAATGATGGACAGAATCCTGTCCCCTCAAAAGCCGGATGGCTTTCGCCAGAATAAAGCAATCAATTGCTATTTCGAGCGTTCCTGGAAGAGCTTCAGGTTCAAAATCAATTTTATGTTTTAGTGGCAACACATCTTCATTGTCATCAATTGGACGAACGCTATCCAAATCAGCACCATCCGTGAAAATACGATGCGGCCCAACATAATTGTCAGGCGGATCTAGGCTTAAAATAAAATCACGAGGAAAAAGATCCTTATACAACTCACCATTTTTCATTTCATCCTCAGTCTCAGGATCGACGAAAATATTGGCAAATGGGGTTGCCGTGTAACCAACAAATGAACTCCGGCTAAATATCGAAAGAATATCACGAATTGCACGGTTTATTGTCGTAGGATCTTTGTCCTCTTTATTCGTGTTAATCGATGCGTGATCAGCCTCATCATCAATCAACAACATCGAATACTCACGCAGGTTATGCTTATTATGCTCAAGCAACCAGCGATGAAGGTTTTCCAACGTCGATTTGTTTTTCTTCAACACAAACACAATCGGTTCGTTTAATGCATCGAGATTCATAGCTATACTGTTTGCTGTAGCTTTCTTAAAATCCTCAATGCTCGTGGTAAAACAAACGGGCCTTCTCTCGGAGCCGAACCGAGAGGCTCCGACATATTCATTCATCCGAGTGCACCAGCCCATGAAATCGGAATCTATGCGCTCCTGAGTTTGGTTCCTCAGAGAATTCAGAAGACCTGCTAACACAATGATCACTTTATACCCTGCATCAGCCGCTTTGCATATTAGCCCCGTATAGTTCGCGGTTTTACCTGATTGCACATGACCCACAACCAAACCTCGCCGCCCCCATTCGCCCTCCTTACTAGGATCCTCAAGTCGATCAAGAACCTTATCCGTAATTTGATCTAGCGTTCGCACCACCTTAGGCGGGAACCCTTTTGTTGTTCGCAAGTGTTTTTCATATCTTTTCCAATAATACCAATCGATGTCCCCTTGCCGACTTGGAAGCCATGGTCGATAATCCTCGGCCTCAAAAAGAGCACCCATCGACATTCGATGAACAAAACGAGCCTGTAGAGTCCTCACCACCGCACTCATTTCGTCATCAGAAAAAACATAGTTTTCACTCAGCTGAATCACTGTTGCCTGGGCTTTAACCAATTGGTAGAGAGCTTCTTCGGTTGGGGGTTCGTGATTCTCCAAAACCAGAGAAACAGCGTCTGTGAGCTTTTGGATATCCGCCATCATTCTTCCCCTTCCAACAACTCATCAATCAGTTTTTCGGTAGCTCCCGGAATTTCAGTTTCAAGAATGCGTTTTCGCAGCTCTACCCCCTCAAAACCACATTTCCGCAATGCCAAAAGAACTTGAAGCACAAGCTCCTTAATCGCGATCTCGTCAGAATCATCGGCACAGATTTCAATGCCATCACTTGCAACATCACTGAAAAAAACGTCACGAGGAAAACCATCAGCAATCATCCGATAGGTAGATTCAAGCGCTGGCTTCAAAGAACTTGGAGCAGAGTCGAGTACTTCTTTAAGCAAAGGGTGCTGCACGTTGATCGCATATTTTACATTCCCCTCTTTAACTTCCCTCGTCCACACGGGAACTTTTCCGCTGTCTACCAATCTGGATGCCCTTCGCTTATAGACCTGCTTCCCCTTACCGGATATTCGTTTGATTATATTTTTAAGCTGCTTCCGCACAATCTCCGGCGGAATTACCTGAGACTTATCAACATTGATGCTCCAGATATGGTCCAAACTGTTGGGAATGTCTATTCGGACTCGAACAAGCTTATTCAGCTCCTCTTTCTTAATCAGCCGGAACCAAGTTGCCTTAACAATCAATCGCCTATTTCTATAAACATAAAACCCTTGGTTTTGAAGGTATCCGCCCTCGCCAGCATATTTCTCATAGTCCGCACGACTAACCTTATTTTGGTGCGGCAAGACAAAAGGCTGAATAACGATTGTCTCCCCCTCAACAACCAGCTTTTCGGTTGGAAGCTCTTGTCGAGAAGGAACAGATGGCCCAAACGGGTCGTACGCTGAAAGTGGTGATTTATTGAAATCTATGCTTAGGGATTTGCGTCCATCTTCTGGCGAAAGGAATCGGTGAAAAACGGTTTCCAAATGGCTGCGCGCATTACTCATCAATTCGCTGAACTTTTTCTCGCTGTCAACATGCTCCGTTCCCGCCAGCATTGCGTCGAGATTCCGCCACAAAATAATCGTCCCACTGTCGTTAGAGGCCAGACAACCATCCACTAACATCTTTAATTCAATATCAGTAGAAATCGCTGCGTCATCTAACACTCCAAGGAGCCATTCGTCAGACTCACTGTCCGCAATTCTGTCTAAATCCCATTCACAGGCACTTACTTGGCCCGATGATTTAGAACAGACGGTAACTCTGCGGCACTGAGAAATAGAAGCCGTCTTCATTCCAAGGCCAAACCTGCCAAGATCATTCTTAGATCTCTCAATCAATGGAGATTCGCTCCCAAAGCGCATGGCCGCAATTAACTCGTCGGGAGTCATCCCGCATCCATCATCAACTACCGCAATCCACGGGCTTTTATTATTCCACAAGAACCGCACAGAGATTGTAGAGGCCTCAGCTGTAACACTGTTATCAATCAAATCGGCTAGGGCGGTCTCTAATGTGTAACCAATACTTCGCAAAGATTCAACGAGCATGGCTGGGGATGGCGCTAATGCCAACTCACGAAAATGTGTTTTCTTAGATCCCTTGCTCATCATGGCCCCTTCTTTGTTATTGATTCCATGATGTCTGATACAATCTCTGCTATTTTGTAGGCCAATAACGGGGGTACAGCATTCCCTACCTGGTGGTATTGAGCCGTCCTTGGCCCTTCAAAGAAATAGTTATCAGGAAATGTTTGGAGACGTGCTGCTTCACGAACTGTTAAGCTGCGGTACTGTTTGGGATCATAATGAATGAAATAATGACCATCCTTGGATATATGTGAAGTTACCGTTGTTGATGGCTTTCCTGCTATCTGAACTCGGAATCGGTCTCCAAACTTTTGCCCTGAGATCGCCTCTTTTACATTCCGATGATTTGGCAACAGTACTTCAGGAAAGTCCCGTAGCTGGGGAGAACATTTATTGGCATCAGCATAATTGGAAGCAAAAAAATACCGCCACAGATCCTCCTTGATATGACTTCGGGTCTCATGATTGCAAACCCCTCGCAAACAGGAATCATAATACCACCCGTCATCTGACAGTTTTTCAAAAGGGACGAATCGGGAGCCTCTAGCCTCCCGTTTACGCACATGACCCAAAAGGTCACCAAGCTTCTTCGATGTTAATTTCCCAAATGTTGCATTATCCTCCCCGTTTAACAGGCTGGTTTCCTTGAGCTTAAAAAGAGCCGCGTAAGGACTTTCCTCATCACCTTTAGATAAACCTGGAGTTAATTTAGGGAACTGGCCGATGGTCTCCTCAACACTCTTGGGCGCTGCAGGTTGAAGAAGAGGGATATCCTCAACATTCAGATCATCTCGAATCCCGAGTAATATGACTCGATGTCGCGCCTGCGGGATTCCGTATTTTTCAGAATGAATAAGGTAATCCGAAGGCTTAAGGTCAGTTATGCCTCCTTCAGAAAAAGTCGTTAATGAGAAAATCTTGTAACCAAAACTACGCTTACTTTTTGCATGGCGTTTAGATGGATCGCTCAAATCTTTTAGGATTTTAGGAAAAATCAGCTCACCATTCTGTTTCGACGACAAAATACCCCGAACATTTTCCATAACAAAAATGCTGGGCCAATGCTGAGCAATGATCTCAAGATATTCTAAATACAAGCTATGGCGGGGATCATTGCTAAACAGCTCACTACGCCTAACCTCATAATCCTCCTGCGACTCACCCTTTTCCCTCTTGATATTTCCAAGCATTTTTGACCGTCCGACTAACGAATACGCTTGGCAAGGAGGCCCCCCAATCAGAACCCAGTGCTTGCTACCTTTAATTCGGGATCCGATTATTTTGTGCGGATCATCTTCACCCAAAGTAAGCTGTAGAGCTTCCTTTTTCGCAGCATCCGCTTCTGAACTGTAGGCCCCAAACAAATCATCCTTTGTAATCTCATTTCTTAAATACTGATAGTATTCGTCGGGAACCTCTCCTTCTGGAAACTGTCGATAAAAAGCCCTGAGAGTTAACGTCTGATGGGCAAACCGATCCTTTTCGATTGAAACTGCAATCTTAAACCGTTTCTTCTTTGAAATAGGATATCGGGAAAACCCTTCCCCCAACCCTCCTGGGCCAGCAAAAAGATCGATGATCGGTATGGCCGGGGTTTCCGTAGCTTTATTCATTTCTTAACCCCGGCACACACATCTGACACAGATATGCCGAAGCCATTCGCCAGACTGATGAGGCTTTTAAAACTGGGATTGCGGACGCCGCGTTCGATGCCGCTGATGTAGGTTGAATCGAGGCCGGAACGCTCGGCGAGTTGTTCCTGGGTGAGGCCTTTTTCTTTGCGTAAATCGCTGACGTTTTTACCCAGCGCGAGGAGGATTGGATCAGTTTTCATATCCAAACAGCTTAGACGATAAGTCCACAGACAATCAGTCAAGTGGATCCGTGTGGAGCCTTGATTTATAGAGAAGTATTTCGCCGCAAATTTGTTTGGATTACTAGGAATTCATTATTTGATTTGAGCCAAATTAGTAGATCTTCCATGGAGATTATTCCTACACAGCTAAGAATTTTATATGATTAATTTCCATTCCTTAGAGTTTTTTTGGGGGGAGGGGGAGCCGAACCGAAAACCCTAAAGGAGACATGTTTTCTAATCTTTCTGCGTTCTAGGAGTGTGGATACTGTTTCCAAGCATTGGAACAGATGCGCTATATTATTTTTCCCATCACGCCTGCCGTGGCTTCGAGGCGGCGGAGTTTGATGGCGAAGAAGGCCGCGAGGAAGAGGCCGAGCAACGCGTAAATTCATCCCCTATGCGCGGGCCCGACTATTTTTATCCGTTCGAAAAATTTCTCGCGCTGCGCAATTTGTTCGACGACCGTAATCAACGGCGTCTTTCGTTTACCTTACCTAATAAGTTCCGCTGCCTCGCCCACCGTACGCTCCATGAAAGTTTCACCTTCCCGCTCTACTGCTTCAGCAACGAGGCCGAGACTGCGGTCCTGCCGGTGGAAGACCTTATGCTGTTGCATGACGGAGCAATAGAAGCGCTGGCGCTGAAATTAGCCGCCCCGGAAGATATTGATCAGCTCGAAGAACTGGCCGACCTTCTGCTCGATGCCATTGAAGAGTTCCTCGCATAAACAAAACAGTCCTGCCGTCCATCGTCCTGTTTCATTACTCAGCGGCAGGGAGGGCTAACAGAATAATGAGGGACAGAATAATTTTCGTTCCGGGAATAGGGTATTACATATTTCTATCCCTAATATTTCTGCCGACCATCTTTCTGCCAAATAAATACCTTACGGTAGCCCTTTTAAAAATAATCCTGTCATCCCATCATCCTGTCTCCCGTTCTTCCGCGCGGGAGCGGCGGCCTCGGTTTCCCGTTAAAAAATAGTCCTGTCGTCCATGGTCCTGTTTTTTTCTCTGCGGCGGGGAGGGTTAACAGAATAATTTCCGTTCCGGGAATAGAGTATTACATCTTTCTGCCGACCATCTTTCTGCCCCCAATCATTCTTACCTAAATCGTCCTGTTATCCATGGTCCTGTTTCTTTCCTCCGGCGGTACGCATTTCTCTTTGCAGCCCGTTCAGCCGTGTATTCCGTGGAATTGTTTTTTTTCGGGGGTTGACAATTTTAAACATTTGGCTATTTTGCCAAATATAAATTTAAGGACGACCTATGACGGCAAAAGAAAAAAATCTATACGAGGCGAAGGCGAAGGTGCTGAAGGCGCTGGCGCATCCGACGCGGCTGTGGATGGCGGAGCAGCTGTCAGCCGGCGAAATGTGTGTTTGCGAATTTGTGGATCAGGTTGACGCCGACTTTTCGACGATCTCAAAACATCTGTCGGTGATGAAGCAGGCGGGGATTGTGGAGGACGATAAGCGCGGCAAGCAGGTCTATTATAAAATGAAGGTTCCTTGCGTCATGAACTTTATGGGCTGCGTGGAGGCTGTAATTAAGAGCAATGCAAAGGATCAGGCGGCATTGGTTAAATAATTTTTTGAACAATATTTGGCCAAAGGGTCAAATAACCAATATTGATCGAGATACTGAGAGGAATAGGATATGTTAGGAATTTTTACGAAGTTGGCAGATTGGATGACGTACGATCTGTTCGGGATGTCACCGGAGTCGCATCTGGCGCAGAGTCTTCACTTTTTCATTGAAGACGTAACCAAAATCTACGCGCTGCTGCTGGTGCTGATCTATGTGATCGGCTTCCTGCGCGCCGGAATGAATACGGAAAAAATCCGTCAGCATCTCGAAGGAAAACACCGTTTTGTGGGCTACCTTTTGGCGGCCCTGTTCGGGGCGATCACCCCGTTCTGTTCCTGCTCGTCGATTCCGCTGTTTCTGGCGTTCACGCAGGCGCGCATTCCCATCGGGATCACGATGGCGTTTCTGGTGACCTCGCCGATGATCAACGAGGTGGCTGTGGTGCTGCTGGGCGGAACGCTGGGCATTGGATTCACCGCGACCTATATTACACTGGGTATTGTCGCCGGCGTGCTGGCCGGCATGCTGTTCGACTTTATTAAAGCCGAGCGCTTCCTGAAGCCGATCGAGCAGAAAGAGATGAGCGAAAGCACCAAGGAACGGCTGGAACAGGTGGCGAATTATAAACCAAACCGACAGGAGCGCCACGCGTATGCCGTGAATGAATTCAAGTCCGTCTTTTCCAAGATCTGGCTCTGGGTGTTGATCGGCGTCGGTGCCGGCGCGGCCCTGCACGGCTTTGTGCCGGAATCGGTGATCACCGACAACCTCGGCGAAGGCCAGTGGTGGAGTGTGCCTTCTGCCGTCCTGCTGGGTATTCCGCTCTACGCCAACGCCAGCGGGGTGATTCCGGCGATTGAAAGTCTGCTGAGCAAGGGACTCCCCATCGGCACAGCACTGGCCTTCATGATGAGCGTGGTGGCCGCCAGCCTGCCGGAATTTATGATGCTCAAGCAGGTGATGAAACCGCGTCTGCTGATCATCTTTTTCCTGACCCTGTTGACAATGTTCTCCAGTGCAGGATGGATTTTTAATCTGATTTATTAACTCAGGAGTGAAACATGAAAATACAGATATTGGGCACGGGATGTCCCAAGTGCGAAAAAACAACGAAAGTGGTCAAAGAAGTGGTCGAAGAGCTGGGCCTTGAAGTCGAGATCGAAAAGGTGACCGACCTCAACGAAATCATGACCTTTAATGTGATGAGCACCCCGGCGGTCGCCATCGACGGCGAGGTCAAAGTCGCCGGCCGGGTTCCGTCGGCGCGCGCGCTGAAAAAACTGCTGAAATAGGGTTTTTACTGTGGCGCTGAAATTCAATCCATTCTGGTTGGCTGCATGGCTGGTTTTCGGGGCGATGTCCGGGCGATCGGCCGTCCCGCCGACGGAAGCACTGACGCTGGACCGGGCCATTGAGATGGCGGTGAACAACAACCCGGAAGTTTCCGCGGTTCAATGGCAATCGGTCGCCGCTGCGGCTGATGTGGATGCGGTTCGGGCGCAGCGATTGCCGAAGGTGTCGTTGGTGGGCGGATATTCCTATGCAACGGAAGACCAGCGGCTCTATCCGGCCACGTATAACAGTGAGCCGGGGGTATTCGGTTCGGGGGTGGTGGATGGCGCCGTCGTTCTTAAAATCCCGCTTTACACCGGGGGAAAAATTTCGAGTGAAATTGCGGCTTCAGAATTGATGAAACGTGCGGCGGCGGGCGATTTGTCGCGCAGCCGCGAGATCGTGGCGTTCAATGTGACCAGTCTGTTTTACAGCATGCTGGCGCAGAAGGAGGTTATCGCTTCGGTGGAGTCGGCGATGACGGCCATGGAAGAACAGCGGCGTACGATTCAGGAGCTGGTTTCCCTGCAGAAGGCGGCGCGGGTGGATGCGCTGCGCGCGGAGGTTCGGCTTGCTGAACTTCAGGAAAAACGCACCAAAGAGTACAACACGCTGACCATTCAGCAATGGACATTGGCGGCGTTGCTTGGGCTGGAGGACGGACAGGATGTTCAGCTGTCCGGGAGTCTGGAGCTCAGTGATCCGCCGCAGTGCCCGGACGCGAATCTATGCATGAAAACAGCGCTCCGGAATCGGAACGATTATGACGCGGCGCAGCAACGCAGGGCTGCGACGGGGGAATCTGTAAAGTCGGCGAGATCGGGTTTTCTGCCGACGCTGTCGCTGGAATCGTCCTACGGCTTGCGCTGGATGAGCGATGTGCAGGATGCGTCGGGGGGATCGGATGATTTCGAGGATGTCGGGCAGATCGGGCTGGTGGCGGAGTGGCCGCTGTTTTCCGGCGGCGGCACCCGCGCGAAGGTGCGCCGGCAGACCGCCGTTCAACAGGCGGCGCTGGAGCGGGAACGGCAGTTGCGGCTGCAGATCCGGACCGAGGTGGAGACGGCGCTGGCCGATATCTCTTCGGCGACCGAACGGATTGATACCACCAAAACCGCCGTCGATGCCGCCCGCGAGAGTTTTCGGATTATTCAGGAAAAATATGAGCTGGGTAAAGGAGCGATGGTCGATGTGCTGACGGCGCAGGCTTCACTCATTTTTGCAGAAACCTCCTACGCCCGGGCCCGGGCTGATCTGGCGATTTCGGATGCTCGCAGAAAACTGGCCGTTGGAGGAATTCTATAGTGAAAACATGGACGGGATTATTGATCGGCGGCCTGGCGGCCGGACTGCTGGCGGGCTGCGGAAAAGGCGGGGCCGCGGATGCAAAAGCCAGGCCGGTGCCGCTGGTGCAGACCGCGAAGGCGGTTCAGCAGGATCTGGTTCGGTTCGGTATGGTGACCGGATCGGTCGAGCCGGTCAAGGTGGCCCGCATGGCCTCGCCGGCGGAAGGGCCCGTGGCGCTCTGTCCCGTGCGGGAAGGCGATGTGGTTAAAGCCGGCGACCTCGTGGCGCAGGTCGGGCGCAGTCGGATTGCCACGACCGCGCTGGCCGCGGCGCAGGAGGAACTTCTGCGGCAGCAGACCGAGTTTAAACGCGTTGAACAGCTGGTGAAAAGCGGTGCGCTGCCCGGCGAACAGCTGGATGTCGCCCGGGCCGATATTAAACGGGCCGAAGCGCAGCTGGCGGCGATGGAAACCGGTGCCGGGGACTATGAAATCCACGCGCCGTGGTCCGGTCAGGTTTCCAGGGTCTGGATTGCGGAGGGCGACTATGTGGTGCCGCGTGCAGTCCTTGTGGAAATGTATGATCCCGAAAGCCTGGTGGTGCGGCTGGCGGTTCCGGAACAGCAGGCGCTGTCCGTAGAGCAGGGCATGGCCGTGCGTGTCCGGCTGGATGCCCATCCCGGTAAACAGTTCGCGGCGGAAATCAGCCGCGTCTATCCGGTGCTGGACCGCCAGACCCGCACATTGACGGTGGAGGCGGAGCTTCAGGAACCGGCCAAACTGCTGGCCGGCATGTTTGCGCGCGTCGAGATTCCGGAGCGAAGCGTTGAGCAGGCGGTAGTGATTCCGCAAAGCGCCCTGAGCGTCCTTTCCGACGGCTCTTCGGTGGTTTGGCGGCTCAAAGACGGCGCGGTTGAACGCGTGGCCGTGGACGTGCTGCTGGAGGCCGATGGACGGATGGCCGTCGAAGGTGCGCTTGAGCCCAACGACGTTGTCGTGATCCGCGGTAATGAATCGCTGAAACCCGGCGCCAAGGTGAAGGTCCAGGGCGCTGCGAAAACATCATCCCCGGAGAAGGCCGCGCCATGAAGCTTACCGACCTGAGTCTCTCCCGGCGGGTGGCGGTGTCGATCCTGACGCTGGCCGCTGTGGTGATGGGCTTTTTCAGCCTGATGCGGATGGATGTGGACTATCTGCCGGAGATCACCTATCCGATGGTGAAGATTCACATTTTCTGGGGTGGTGCCACGCCGGAGGAAATTGAAACCAACATTGCCGAGCCGATCGAACGGGCCATGGCAACGGTCGACAACCTCGACTATCTCGACGCCTCCTGCATCGAAGGTATGTATACCCTGCTGGTCAACTTCCGCTACGGCGTGAACGTCGACACCGCCTATCAGGATGTGCTCGCCGTCATGGGGCGCGTCAACCGCCAGCTGCCGGACGATATGGATCCGCCTGTGATCATTAAGGCCGATCCGTCGCAGCTCCCGGTAATGGAAGTGACCGTGGCGTCTGATCAGCGGGACCTGGTCTGGCTGCGCGAATGGGTGGATAACTGGCTGGTCGACCGGCTGAGCACGGTCTCCGGCACGGCCGGCGCCGAAGTGGTCGGCGGTCTGGAACGCGAAATCCGCGTCTATCTCGATCCCGCCCGCCTGACGGCCTACGGCCTTTCGCCCGATCGCGTGGCCGCGGCCATCCGCGACGAAAACAAACAGATTTTCGCGGGGCGCATCACCGTCGAAAACCGCGAAATCATTGCCCGCACGATGGGCGAATTTTCGAGCCTGGATGAAATCCGCAACGTGGCCGTCGTCCACGGTGAAAATGGAAACCTGGTGTATGTGCGCGACGTGGCGACGGTGCAGGATACGCACGAAGAGCTGCGGGTCAATACGCGCTTCAACGGCCGCCCGTGCGTGAAGGTCAATGTGCTCAAACAGGCCGAAGCCAACACCGTTCAGGTGGCCGCCGCCGTCAAGGCGAAGCTCGCTTCCCTGCAGGATGAAATCCCCGATGACATCGAATTCGGCGTCGTTGAAAATCAGGGCGACTATGTGATGGGCGCGATTCTCAGCGTGCGCGACTCCGCGATTCTCGCGGCCATCCTGGTGATTCTGGTGACCTATCTGTTTCTGGGTCACTGGCGCCAGGTGGCGGTCATGATCGTCGTGCTGCCGGTGACGCTGCTGGCCAACTTTTTGGTCATGAAACTCGCCGGTTTTTCACTCAACCTGTTTTCGCTGGGCGGGCTGGTGGTGGCGCTGGGCGTCATTCTCGACAGTTCGATCATCGTTCTGGAAAACATTACCCGGCTGAAGCACGAGGAGCACCGGGCCGGGCGCGGGCATAACGGCCGGGTGCTGGTGCGCGCCGTTTCGGAAGTCGGCCCGGCGCTGATCGCATCCGCGATCACCTTCCTGGCGATCTTCCTGCCGTTCCTGTTTATTCCCGGTCTGGTTTCGCTGCTGTTCCGCGAGCTGGTGCTGGTCGTGGCGGGCGTCGTCGTCATTTCGCTGCTGGTGGCTGTAACGCTCACGCCGCTTCTGGCCGACCTGCTGCTGAATAAAATGGCCGGCGGTGAAAAGAGCGGGTGGCTGGCGGTGCGGTTCGACCGCGGCGTCGAACGCGTAACCGCGGGCTATGGCTGCGCACTTTCGTTTGTGCTGCGTTTCCGTTGGGTGATGCTGCTCCTCTTCCTTCTGCTCGGTGCCGGGGCGTTTTGGATGCTCTCATCGGTCGGCTCGGAATTTCTGCCGAAGGTGGACGACGGTCGCATCATGGTGAAGCTGAAAATGCCGGCGGGAACGTCGGTGGCGGAAACCGACCGCATTCTGGCGAATGTGGAAAAGCAGCTCGCCGGGCTGCCGGAAATCCAAAGCACCTTCACCCTGGCCGGCGGGCGCGTCTGGGGACTGGTGACCTATGAAATCGCCCAGGAGGGCGAGGTCGACATCCAGCTGGTCCCCAAATCCGACCGGACCATCAGCACCGCCGCCTTCATCAAAAAGATTCAGCCGCGGGTGAAGAAAGCCATGGCGCCCGGCGCCAAGATGCCGGTCATGCAGATGAAGGTGAAGGGCATCCGCCAGATCGGCCAGCAGGATGTGGAGCTCAAAATCCAGGGCAGCGACACCGGATCGATCTACGACTTCGCGCGCAAAACCGCCGCCGCGCTCAGCGGCACGGACGGTTTTTCCGGCGTCAACATTTCCATGGATATGACCAAGCCGGAATACCGGATCCACATCGACCGCGCCCGCGCGGCGGCGATGGATCTTCCGGTCGGTAAACTGGCCGCCACCCTGCGCGGCCTCGTCGGCGGCGTGGTGTCGACGGACTACCGCGACGGCAATGAATACTACGATATCCGCGTGCTGGTCCCGGAGGTGCGCATCGCCGGCAAGGAGGACCTGGAAAACCTGATTGTCGATTCGCGCGGCGGGCAGCCGCTGATTGTGCGCGATGTCGCCGAGGTGACGCGCGCGGTCGGGCCGGTGGAGATCACCCGCGAAAACCAGATCAAGCAGGTGATTGTGCGGGCCGATGCCGACGGGCTGAGCTCCGGGGAAGCCTCTCAACGGGCGCTGGAGATTGCGGCGCAGCTTTCGCCGCCGTCCGGCGTGAGCGTGGCGGCCGGCGGTCAGGCGCAGATGATGCAGGACAACAACCGCGCCATGGGCCTGATTTTCGGCTTTGCCCTGTTCTTCGCCTTTGCGGCACTGGCGATTCAGTTTGAAAGCTATCGGCTGCCGGCGATCATCCTGCTGTCGGTTCCGTTCTGCCTGGCGGGCATTGTTTATGCGCTGTCGCTGGCCGGTCTGCCGATCGGGGCTACGGTGGCGATCGGTGTGTTTGTGATCATTGCGGCGGCGGTGAATGACGGCGTGCTGCTGCTGGGCTATGCCGAAGAGCTGCGGATACAAGAGAACCGCTCTCCGGCGGATGCCGTCCTGACCGCCGGCAAGGTCCGGTTGCGCCCGCGGCTGATGACCACCATCAGCACCGTCGCCGGGCTGGTGCCGCTGGCGCTCAACCTGGGCGAGGGCGGGGACCTGCTGAAGCCGATGGCGGTGGCCGGGATCGGCGGACTTCTGATGGAAATCGCCGTCGCGCTGTTCCTGATGCCGCTGCTGTATGTGCTGTTTTCGAAAAAGGTAAAAATTCAAAACTGAAAGCTAACCAAAAGGAATGAAAATGGAACAGGCATTGAAAAGTATGACGTTTGATTTTTTCGGCAAGGGGCAGCATAAGATTATGCCGGAAAAACTGTTGGGAATGGAAAAGGCGGTCTTTCTAGACGTTCGTTCGAACGAGGAGATTGCTTCTGTTCCGTTGCCATTGGGGATTCATGCAAATGTGACGTCGCTTCACATTCCGATCAATGAGGTGCCGGAGCGGCTGGCGGAGATTCCGAAGGATGCGATGGTAGGTGTTTTTTGTCCGCATGGTGTCCGTGCGTCGATGGTGTATGTTTATCTCCGCTCAAAGGGATATGAACAGGTGAAGGTGGTCGGCGGCGGATATGCCGCGGTGACCGACGCGCTGATGCCGGGCAAGTTGCTTGCGGCCTTGTAGGAGTTGATGCAATGACGGAATTACCTTTAATCGCAACACTCGTCTTCGTGGTTGCCGTCGCGATGACGATGGTCGGGAAGGGCGGCGGCAATTTTTATGTCGTGATCCTGGCGATGTCCGGAATTCCGATGCACGAAGCCGCGACGACGGGGCAGTTCATTCTCTTTGCCGCGTCGGTGGCGGCCATGCTGATCTTTCACCAAAAGAAATCCATCTCCTGGCCGCTGGCTTTTTCGGTCGGCGGCATCACCGCGGTCTCCGCACTGGCGGGCGGATTGCTTTCACATTATTTCAGCGGCTATGCGCTGAAGCTGGTGTTTGCGGTCATGCTGCTGGCCTCCGGCGGCGTAATGCTGCTGCCGAAACCGAACAGTCAAAAGTCGGAAGGTCGAAAGTCAAAGGGCTTTGGAATGGTATCATTGGCATCCGGCGGCGAAATCTACCGCGTCAATCTTTGGATTGCGCTGCCGGTCACCATTCTGACGGGCCTGGGCTCGGGCATGGTCGGCGTGTCGGGCGGTTCCTTTCTGGTGCCGCTGATGGTCGTCGCCTGCGGTATCCCGATGCAGCTGGCGGTTGGAACCTCGGCTTCGCTGATTGCGGCGATCGCGCTGATGGGCTTTGCCGGTCATGCGGTGCATGGTGATTTTAATCCGGCCTGGGCACTGCCACTGGCGGTGGTCACCATCATCGGCGGGGCACTCGGTGGACGCCTGGCGCTGAAAGCCAAACCCAAACATTTAAAACAGCTGTTCGCCTACACCAACTGGGTGGCGGCGGGCTTCATGATTTTCAACGCGCTGCACGGCGGCGCATAAAGGCAAGGAAGATACAGCGATGAAAAAGGTACTGAGAATCATAATCGTACTCGTTGTGGTATTGGCGTTGGCAGCTTTGGTGGTCAAGCGAAAGAAGGTGGCGATGGCGGCCAAACCCTACGGCATGCGACCGGTGGCGGTGCATGTGGCGGACGTTACGCAGGAATCGCTCGAAAGCGCGCACAGCTATCTCGGGGTGGTCGAAGCCTGGCAGGTGGCCCGCGTCTCTTCCCGCACTTCCGCCAAGGTCGATGCCGTGCCGCGCGACGAAGGCGATACGGTTCTGGCGGGTGAGCTGCTACTGCAGCTTGACGATGGTGATATTCAGGCGCAGATCAAGGCCGCCGAATCCACCATCCAGGGATTGGAAACCAACCGGGATTTCTGGGCGGCGGAAGATCGCCGCGACAGCAAACTGGCTGAAGACGGGGTCATTTCTTCGGTCGAAGCTGAAACCACGCACAACCGTCTGGCCGATGCCACGTCGAAACTTGAAGCGGCGCAAAGTACACTGGAGAGCCTGAACACCCAGCGGCTCTATACCCGATTGACCAGTCCTTTCGACGGTCTCGTTACGTCCCGCGATGTTGATCCCGGCGATCTCGCTTCGCCGGGCCGTGCGCTGATGGTGGTGGAAGATCACTCCGCACTGAAGATTGCCTTCAACGCCCCGCAGGAGGATATGGATTTTCTCAAGGTTGGCCTGCCGGTACGGGCTGAACTCGGAGGCCAGCCGGTCGATCTGGCGATTACCCATATATATCCCAGTCTGGATCGCGGCCGCATGGTGCGCGTTGAGGTGAAGGCCCCCGGCGGCGCCGGGTTCCAGACGGGCGCATTCATCCCGTTGAAGGTCGTCTGGATGCAGCATGAAAATGCCGTCACGGTGCCGCGCGAAAGCCTGATGCAGCGTGCGCCCGGCGACTGGGTCGTCTTCACGGTGGAAGACGATCAGCTCGCCCTGCGGCCTGTCAAAAAAATCATGGAAAGCGAAGGGCGCACGGAGGTGCAGGGATTGGAGCCCGGGGAAAAGGTTGTCACCAGCACTTTCCTGGGCTGGGCCGGTCTGGCCGACGGACTTCAGGTTGAGGTGGTGAAATGAGCCTGACTCGCACCTCCATCAACAACCCGTACGGTGTGGTGGCGCTGGCACTGGTCGTGGTGGCGCTGGGGCTGTTCGCCTTCTTCCGCACCCCGACCGACCTGTTTCCCGACAGTGCCCCGCCGCAGGTGTCGGTCATTACTATCGAACCCGGTGCATCGTCCGAAAACGTGGCTGATAAGATTACGCAGCTGGTGGAGAAGGAGCTCAATACGATCTCCGGTCTCAAGCGCATCCGTTCCACCTCGCGCGACGAAGTTTCCGCCGTTACCGCCGAATTTCTCTATACCAAAAAGATCGGCGAGGCCGTGACCGATGTGCAAAGCGCAGTGGCGCGGATTGAGTCGCAGCTGCCCGCCGATATTCAGACCCCGCGCATCTATCGCATCACCGATGCCACCCGTGCGCTGACCACGCTGGCGCTCTCTCCAAAGGAGAATTCTCCCAAGAATCTTTCCATGATCCGCCTGCTGGCGGACAACGAAATTATGGATGCCCTGCTGCGCGTTTCCGGCGTGGGCGATGTGGATGTGTTCGGCGCGAACCAGCCGGAGGTGCAGGTGCGGGTCGACCGCGATAAGCTGGCCGCCTACGGCATGTCCATTGATCTGGTGATTGGAGAAATCGCCAGGCAGAATGTGGCCGCGCCTGCCGGAACCGTCTATACGGAAGAGGGTGAATACCTCGTTCAGGTGAAGGGTGAATTCCGCAATCTCGACGCACTGAATAATCTGCCGGTCAAGCGTACCCCATCCGGCAGGGTGTTGCTGCGCGATGTGGCGACGGTCACGCTGGCCACGCGGGAAACGCGCAGCGGCTACCTCGGCAACGGCAAGGAAGCGATTGCACTGAATGTGATGCGTCCCGAAGGCGGCAATACCATGCTGGCCATTCGCAACGTCAAAAAGGAACTCGAACAGCTCCGGCTGCGCTATCCCGATATTAATTTTGAAATCACCAACGATCAGCAGCCGGTCATCGACCTGAATGTGCAGGGTATGCGCTCGTCGGTCTATCAGGCCGTGTTGCTGACCATTTTCATTATCCTGATTTTCCTGGCCGACGTGCGTGCCGCGCTGGCGATTTCGATTTCTATTCCGCTGGCATTTCTCTCCGCGCTGGTGGTGCTGTGGTTCAGCCCTTACACGATGAACATGGTCACGCTGTCCGGGGTGATCATTGCCGTGGGCATGGTGGTGGACGCCTCGATCGTGGTGCTGGAAATCATCTACCGTAAACACAGGGAACAGCCGGATGTTCCGGTGAAGCAGGTGGCCATCGAGGGCGCGCAGGAAATCTTCCACGGTGTTTCCGCCGGCGTCTTCACCACCGTGATTGTGCTGGTGCCGGTCATGTTTGCCGGGGGCTATACCGAACAGACCATGCGCCCGCTCAACATGATGATCACCGCCACCATTCTTTCCTCGCTCGTGGCCGCATTCACGATTGTTCCGCTGGTCACGATTCGGCTGATGGCGCACCCGGAACCGAAGATTTCCAAATGGATCAACCGGGCGCTTTCACCCTTCACCCGCTGGATGGACCGCCGGACGGACAGTGTGGCGAACATCGCCGCGTGGTTGCTGAAGCACCGCATATTGGCGCTGCTTATGGCCATTCCGTTTATCATATTTTCGATGCGTGTGGTTAAGCCGCTCAACGGCAAGGAACTGATGCCGCCGATGGATACCGGTGTGGGGATTATCCAGTTCGATACGCCAACGCATTATACCCCGCACCAAGTGACCGAGGTGGCCAAACAGGTGGAAGCCATGGTGCGCGAAACCAGCGAAGGCCTCCAATGGGTCTCCACCAGGATCGGCTCCGAACCGGGACAGATCAGTTTCGGCGGCGGCGGCGAAACCGCTCAGGCAGTCATGATGACCATCACACTCACCGACCGCAAGCAGCGTGCCGATTCGATCTGGGTCTTGGAGGAGCGTTGGCGCGAAGGGCTGCGTAAGATCGATGGTGTGCGCACGTTCGACGTAACCGAATACGGTGCCACTCCGCTTTCCACCACCAAGGCCCCGCTCGATCTCGTCATCAGCGGTCCCGATGTGAACGTGCTGGACACGCTGGCCGATCAGCTGATGGAGCGCCTCAAGGGCGTCAAGGGACTGACCGATGTGCGCCGCTCCTGGTATATCGACAAGCCGGAGCAGCATATTGTGGTTGATCCCGACCTTGCGCGTTTCTATGGGCTGAGCCCGTCTGAAGTGGCGCGCAGCCTGAAGACCGCCGTGAAAGGGGCTTCGGCCAGTACCATGCGACTGAAGGGCTCGCTCGATATTCCCATTACGGTGCAGTATGCCCAGCCGCAGATGGATCAGCGGGTCGATCTGCTCGATGCGCAGCTGACGACCCCGCAGGGGCCGGTCCCGCTGCGTGCCATGGCCTCGGTTTCCACCGTGAACAACGCGCCGTTCATCACCCGCGAACATTTGAGCAACACGATCGACATCACCGGCATCAACAGCGGAATGACGATCGCTCAGGTCGGGAAACAGGTGCAGAGCCGGATTAAGGGATTTAAGCTGCCCGCGGATTATACGGTCCAGGTGTCCGGCACCCTCGACGACATGAAAACCGGCGGCGGCGAAATGGGGCATGCCCTGATGATCGGCCTCGTGCTGCTCTATATCCTGTTGGTCTGGATGTATAAGTCGTTTGTCCATCCTTTCACCATCATGCTCTCCGTTCTGATCCCCATGGCGGCGGCCATGTGGGGCATGCTGATCTTTGACAAACCAATGTGCAAACCCGCCATCATGGGACTGATCCTGCTGGCCGGCACGGTGGTCAACAATGCCATTCTGCTGCTGGACTACATCCTGAAGGCGCGGGCGGGCGGGATGTCGAAAGACGATGCTATTGTGCAGGCGGTACGCCTGCGCTTCCGCCCGATCGTCATGACCGCCGCGTCAACCGCGATCGGCCTCACACCGCTGATTTTCGAGCTGGCGGTCGGGATGGAGCGCATGTCGCCGCTGGGCATCGTGGCCGCCTTCGGGCTGATCATGGGAATCTTTTCTTCCACCTGGTTCTATCCGGTCATCTATTCGCTGGTCGATGGCGGCATTGAACGCTTCAAGACCCCGTTCAAAACCACGGCAACGGCGATCCCGGTACTGGCAGTCTGCCTGATCGGCTGGGCGGGGAATGCGCGTGCGCAGACCAATGCCCCCGTCTCCATGACGCTGGAGCAGGCGGTTGACTATGCTCAGGTGCACAGCCCGACGCTGCACATGGCCCGGGCCGACACCGGCATTGCCCGCGGTAACAGCACCTCGGCCCGTGCCGGGCTGCTGCCGCAGGTCGATATCGTGGGCAACGTGCTCCATTCGAAGGAGGATCATCCTGTGCTCTACGGCCTGCCGTCGTCACTCGCCCGTTATAGCGATACCACCTACAGCCTCGGTGTCGAGGTGAAGCAGTTGCTGTGGGACTTCGGCCAGACGTGGAACCGGATGGAGGCCGCCCGCTCGCTGGCCGCTGCCGCCGATCAGTCGTTGAACCGCACCCGCAACGAAGTCACCTTCCGCGTCAACGCGCTCTATCACCAGCGACTGATGACCGACGATCTGCTGCGGGCCACCGAGGGTACCCGTAAATCGCTGCAGCAGCTGGTCGACAATCTCGAAAAGCGGTTGGCCATCGGTAAGGCCGCGCGGCTCGATCTGCTCAAGGCACGCGTCAAGCTCGCCGCCGCAGAGAGCCAGATGGCGCTGCTCGAAGCACAGCAGATCAATGCGCAGGGCGCGCTGCTCGCCGCAATGGGGTACGACGGTCCGCCGGTCGAATGGGTGCAGACCACCGTGGAACCGTCCACCGCCGAAGCGCAGGACACCGAGCAATTGCTGGACGAAGCGTTTGTGCAGCGTGCGGATTTCCAGGCGTTGGAATCCGTGGTTGAATCGGGTTCCGTATCGGAAACCGCCGCCCGCCGCTCGCGCTGGCCGACGATTACGGCTTTCGGACAATATGCGCAGTACGGCGCGGATGATCCCTATTCCGCTCTGGGTTCCTCCGCCGGAAACCAGAGCGATGGCTGGGAGGGCAATTATTACATCGGCCTGCAGCTGACCTTCCCGATTTTCGATTCCGGGCTGCGCTCCGGGACGATCGCCACCGCACACGCCCAGCGGCTCAAGGCCGAGGCGCAACGCGAACAGCTCCGCCTCCAAATCCGGCAGCAGGTGCGCACCGCCGTGGCAGAGCTCAAGAGCGCGTCGATCCGCGTTGAAGCCTTCCGCCAGTCGGTGGACGAAGCCCGGCAGGCGCTTTCCGACGAGCAGGAAAAATACGAAGCCGGGAAAAGCACCATCAACGACCTGCTCGATGCCGAAGCCGCCCGGCTCGTCGCCGACTCGCAATTCAGCCAGGCCGTTCACGAAGAGCAGATCGCCGTCGTCAACCTGCGCCTCGCCGCCGGGGAATCGCTCAATACACTAGACGGGAAATGAGATGGAGACCGACCTCAGCGAGATCATAAAATTTGATGTCAAGGTAGTGGGTAAGGAGCCCACTGTAAAAATAGGTGAAGGGAATGCAGAAACAGGAGATGAAACCATGAAGATTGAAAACGTTGGATTCATAGGCGGCGGACGCGTCGCGCGGATTATTCTGAACGGCTGGAAGAAAGCCGGCACGATGCCATCCAGAGTGGTGGTGAGCGATCCGGACGGTGCGGTACTCGAAGCGCTGGCCGGAATGGCCTCTGAAATCGAAACCACAAGCGACAATGCTGCCGCGGCGGCGCAGGCGGTTTGCTTCCTGGCGGTCCACCCGCCCGCGGCGAAAGATGTGGTTCCGGCTTTGGCACCAGCCCTGTCCGGGGAGGTACAGGTTCTTGTTTCGCTGCTGCCCAAGTTTACCCTCGGGAAACTGGCGGGTATGCTCGGCGGATTCGACCGCATTGCGCGCATGATCCCGAACGCGGCGTCCTGCATGGGCGCGGGCTACAATCCCGTCGCCTTTGCGGAGAGCCTGTCCGCTTCGGATCGGCAAAATCTGGAGGAGTTGTTTGCGCCTCTGGGCGAGTCGCCGGTCGTGGATGAATCCACTTTGGAGGCCTACGCCATTGTCACCGCCATGGGGCCGACCTATTTCTGGCCGCAGCTCTATCAGCTGCAGGCTTTGGCGGAATCGTTCGGCCTTGCGCCGGATGCGGCGGCGAAGGGCATCGAACAGATGATGCAGGGCTCGTTGGCCATGATGGCCCGCTCAGGGCTTTCACCTGAACAGGTACAGGATCTGGTTCCGGTGAAACCGCTGGCCGAGGATGTGGAAGTGCTGTGCCGATCCATGGAAACGAAATTGTCTGGGCTGATGGAAAAACTGAAGCCGATCGTGTGACGCGTGCAGCCGGATTTCAGTTGCCATGAAATAAAAAACAGAAAACGGTGGGGTGCATCGTTTCGAAAATAGGAAATTAGATTGATGAAAAAAATTATACCGATTGTATTGCTGGTGATTGCGGTGGTGGCCGTGGTGGGAATCAAAAATAAAAAGAGCGCGGATCAGGAAATGATCTGCTGTGAAAGCGGTATGTGCACGCTGCCGTTCCCGGCGGATAAAATGATGCCGGAAGGCGCGATGGTCGAAACGGTTTCTGAAAAACCGCTGCCGAAGCTCCTCGATCTGGGTGCCGGCAAATGCATCCCCTGTAAAATGATGGCTCCGATCCTTGACGAAATGGAAGAAACCTTCGCCGGCCAGCTGGATGTGGAGTTCATCGATGTGTGGGAAAACGAAGGGGTCGGCCAGCAATATGGTATCCGCATGATCCCGACGCAGATTTTTTATGATGCCGAGGGCAACGAGCTGTTCCGCCATGAAGGGTTTTATGCGCGGGAAGACATGCTCGCGAAGTGGGCCGAGTTGGGCGTCGTCCTAACGGACGAACCGCAGAACACCGAACAGGAAGTGGCGAAGAACGAAGGGGCCCTTTAATGGAAGAGCTGTTTACATCGTTGACCCATGCCGTCGAGGGCGCGCCGCTGGTTGCGCTTTCCGCCGCTCTGCTGTGGGGCGTGCTGAGTATTCTGCTCAGCCCGTGCCATCTGGCTTCCATCCCCCTGATTGTCGGCTTTATCGATGATCAGGGCCGCATCTCCACCAAACGCGCCTTCGGCATTTCGATGCTATTCGCCACCGGCATCCTGGTAACCATCGCGCTGGTCGGCGGCATCACCGCCGCTGCTGGCCGTATGATGGGCGACGTCGGACGCTACGGAAATTATGTCATTGCTCTAATCTTCTTTGTCATCGGTCTGCACCTGCTCGGTGTCATCGGCATGCCGGGCAACGGACCGGGACAGGTCAACATGAAACGACGCGGCCCGCTGGCGGCGTTCATCCTCGGGCTGGTCTTCGGCATTGCGCTTGGTCCGTGCACCTTTGCCTACATGGCCCCCATGCTGGCCATCGTCTTCAAAGCCGGCGGCGAGCAACCGGTGTATGCGAGCAGTCTGCTGCTGCTCTACGGAATCGGCCACTGCGGCGTTATCGTTGCAGCGGGAACGTTCACCGAAGTGGTCCAGCGTTATCTGAACTGGAACGACAAATCCAAAGGCGCAACCATCCTCAAAAAAGTCTGCGGCGGGCTGGTGATCCTCGGCGGGCTCTACATGATCTACACTGCGCCCTGAGCGGGGTCCTGTATTCCTCGTTTCGGCGCTCTCCTCGTTGGCCGTCTGTACCTCATCAGTACCGCACTGGAGGCTCCGAGGAGGAGTGCGGCCGGTGAAATCTGAACCATTTATTATGCGCGTCAATTCCCAGAGCGTTATTCCGGGGCCGTGCCGCCGGATGATTCGTCCAGCTGGCGGGCAACCGACCGAAGCGCTTCTTCGATGCCCAAATGAGCAAAGTCATCCACGGGTTCGACGCCGATGGCATTGAGTTTTGCAATCGGTCCATCCCCAATTCGGGCCACAAAGACCCAGTGACAATCCGTTAGTGTTTGCAGAATTTTCTGCATGGCCGAGGAATCGCCTGATCCGCCTTGGCAGTAATGATCGACGTCCCGTTTTTCCAGCAAGGCAAATTGATCGCCGCGCAGCTCATAGATCCAAAAGGTCTTAGCGTGGCCAAAATGCAGGTTGATGGAAATGCCGTCTTTGGTGGCAACGGCCGCGCGTATCGGTTTTGTTTTTTTCAGTTCCATGGCGCAAGATGTAGTGAAAGACCGGAGGGGTGTCAAGAAGGGGGAGGCCGGGTTGTTTTATTCTTTCCCGTCGGGTCCCGGCTGAAAAAAAGCCGGACACGTTGGAAGCTGGGTTGGTGCGGCGCAGGAGGGCGTGCCCGCGGTTTCGGCCGGCATGGATTTAATTTTGCCAACCATCATTAATCCGCCGAAAACCACCAGCATGGACCAGAGCACAATGCGGGTTCTGGTTCGCGAGCCGCAGCATTTGGCATTTTTCGGTAAAGGCCGGTAGGCTTTATAAAACTCGAAGGCCAGGGAGAGCGCCGCCAGTGAAATCAGCCAGGGCTGCAGCGGTTTGATGAAGGAAACAAATCCGCTGCCGACGCCCAGTACGGCGAGCAGCGCAGCGATGGCGGGAAATGCACAACTGGAGACAAACCCCAATAGAGCGAGCAGTACGCTGCCGATGGTGACCCAGATGCTGTAAGAGGAGGTTTTGTTTTTCATAGATATTTCCTTTGGTTAGAGAAAGACCGGCAGCAGATAGCCGGCAAGAATGGCCATGGTGAAGACGACCATCAGGAAGGCCGCGATGATTTGGTTCCTGAAAAGTGATTTCAGCAGCACAACTTCGGTCAGGCTGGCTCCGGCGCTTCCGATGATAAAGGCGATTACGGTTCCGAGGCTCATCCCTTTTTCCACGAGTCCGAGACTGATGGGTATGACGGCTTCGGCGCGGATATAGAGCGGAACGCCGACAATCGCCGCCACGGGTACGGCCAGCGGGCTGTTGCCTCCGGCGTGTTGGCTGATAAAGGAATCGGGAACGAAGCCATAGATCATGCTGCCGATGATCACTCCGCCCAGCATGAACCAAAAGGCGCCTTTAAAGTCGGAGACCGCCTGCGTCCACGCCTTTCGGCAGTTTGTGCCCCATGTTGCCGATGGTGCGTTCGCCGCCGGTGGTTCGCAGCAGGAGCTGTTTTCTTCGGGGGATTCGGTGCAGCACGGGGCATCCGGCACGGTGCTGAGCGGGAGGATATATTTTTTGAAGCCCAGTTTTTCCAGGATCAGACCTGCAATAATGGAAAATCCCATCGCGACGGCAAAATAATATGCGGCCACTTTCGGGCCGAAGCTGATGAAGAACAGGCCGATGATGATGGGGTTCAGAAGTGGGCTGGCCAGTAGAAAAACAATGATGCCACCAAAGCCGGCTCCGGCGCGGATCAGCCCTTTCAGAAACGGTATGGTCGAGCAGGAACAGAACGGTGTGATGGCTCCGAGCAGCGCCGCCATCAGATAGCCGCGTTTTTTATCAAGCATGCGCTGAATTTTTTCGGGAGGAACATAACTTTGCAGAAGGCCGATAAAAAAGCTGATCAGCACAAACAGCAGCGTCAGCTCGACGAAGATAAAAATAAACGTCGCCAGCGCTTTTGAAATACCGGCCGTTAGTTCGGGGGACAGCCATGTATCGAGTCCGGAGAACGCCTGGCTTATGATTTCATAAAGCCATTCGCTCACTCCGTCGGTCCCGTCGCGGCCGGCTGCTGTTGCTGTTTCCTCGGTGATATTCATGGTTGATACGTTATTTTTCCGGGTGATTCATTCGCGGCGAACCTGCAATGCAGTTGACTTTCCAAACTGATATTTCTACTTTTGTGGAAATATAAATATCCATGTTGAAATGCGTCGTCAAACTATATTTCTAGAAACATGGAATTAAAGAGGGAGAGGGGCAATCATGCAGATTAAGGACGCGGCCAAGCAGATGGCGGAATTGGGGCATACAACACGCCTGTCGATTTTCAGGTATCTGGTCAAAGGCGGGCGGCAGGGCGTGCCGGTCGGTGACATCCAGGCGGAACTGAATATCCCGGGTTCGACGTTATCACACCATATCAGCCGACTCGTGGCCGTCGGCCTGGTCATACAGTGCCGGAAGGGCCGAACGCTGTATTGTGCGCCGCAGTACAGCAAGCTGGATGAACTGATCGATTTCCTCAAAGACGAATGCTGTATCCACGAAACCGCTGCAGAAGATTAGTGCCGCAGTTTTACAGATCGCCAATCTCATCCACATCGTGCCGCACGTTGTAAGCGGATTTTTTTGACCGAACGACTTATTGTTAAAGCCGTTCTGTTATCCATCGTCCTGTTTAAAGTTGGAGGGACGACAGCCTTGGCGTCCGCCGCACGAACAGGTCCGATCGCCGTAGCCACGGGGCTATCAAAGCATCGCTAACACAATTTTAATTTGACAATTAGCTAAATGACTAACTATAAAGATGGCCATGGAAACCACTTTGGAAATTTTAAAGGCGCTTTCGGATAAAAACCGGGCACGGGTGGTGGCGGCGCTGCGGCGGTTTGATGAGCTGTGTGCCTGCCAGATTACGGAGGTGCTGCAGGTGAAAGGGGCGACGGTTTCGCGCCATATGGCCATTCTGCAGAATGCGGGATTGGTTGAAAGCCGGAAGGATGGCCGCTGGGTTTATTACAAACTTCGGAAACCGGCGGGATCTGAGCCGCTTTTCCAATGGTTGGAAAAAGCACTCGCCGGTGAAGAGATCGAGGCGGATTTCCAGGCTCTGGAAAAAATCGAGGCTATCACCCGCGAGGATTTATGCCGTATGCAGCGCGGCGAGGATTGCTGCCCGAAATAAACAAACTGGAGGGTCACTGTCCTCAGTGACCGGGATAGCGAGGACGCTGTCCTTCCAGAAAAAAGGAAAAGAGATGAGCGAAAAAAATACAGGCATCAGTTTTTTTGAAAAGTACCTCACGGTATGGGTGGCGCTGTGCATGGTGGCCGGCATTCTGATCGGTCGCTTCCTGCCGGCGATCCCGGAGTTTCTGGGCAAACTCGAATACGCCAATGTGTCGATTCCGGTGGCGGTGCTGATCTGGATCATGATTTATCCGATGATGATGAAGGTCAACTTCAAGAGCGTAAAGCGCGTGGGTGAAAATCCGCAGGGCTTGTACCTGACGTGGGTCGTGAATTGGTTGATCAAACCGTTCACCATGTTCGGCATCGCGTGGCTGTTCTTTTATGTGATTTTCAAAAGCCTGATTCCGCCGGATCTGGCGAAGGACTATCTCGCCGGGGCGGTGCTGCTCGGGGCCGCGCCCTGCACGGCGATGGTGTTTGTGTGGAGTCATCTGACGAAGGGAAATCCGGCTTACACAGTGGTGCAGGTGGCAACGAACGATCTGATCATTCTGGTGGCCTTTGTGCCGATTGTAAAATTCCTGCTCGGCATCAGCAATGTGCACGTTCCGTGGGACACGCTCATTCTCTCTGTGGTGCTGTTTGTGGTGGTTCCGCTGACGGCCGGCGCATTGACGCGTGGGCATATGATTAAAACGAAGGGGCAGGACTACTTCGAAAACACCTTTCTTCCAAAGTTTGGAAACACGACCATTACCGGCCTGCTGTTGACGCTCGTCATCATCTTTTCCTTCCAGGGCGATGTGATCATTGCAAACCCCGTGCATATCGGCCTCATTGCGGTGCCCTTGATTTTGCAGACGGTGCTGATTTTCTTCATCGCCTATCTGGGGGCCAAGGCCATGAAGCTTCCGTTCAACGTGGCGGCACCGGCGGGCATGATCGGCGCGTCGAACTTTTTTGAACTGTCGGTGGCCGTGGCGATTGCGCTGTTCGGCACCAGCTCGCCCGTTGCACTGGCTACGATTGTCGGGGTGCTGGTGGAAGTTCCGGTGATGCTGGCCCTCGTCGGTTTCGCCAACCGCACCCAGAGTTGGTTCAGGAATTAGCCCGAAGGCCCCTCAACTTCACGATGAAAAATAATTAACCCTTAAAACACGAAATACACAAAATATCCGCAGTGAGTTTCGCATGGTTCGTATATTTCGTGATTGGAGATACCAAGTATGAAAACACTGAAAATATATGATCCGGCGATGTGCTGTTCCAGCGGCGTATGTGGAACCGATGTCGATACCGAGCTGGTGCAGTTTGCCAATCTGCTGAAAAGCCTCGATTCAAATCTGGTTAAGGTCGAGCGGTATAATCTGTCGCAGGAACCGGCGGCCTTTGTTGCGGAACCACTGGTTAAAGAGACGCTTGCCCAGGAAGGGAACGGGTGTCTGCCGCTGATTCTGGTTGATGGCGAACTGATCAGCAAAGGAAAATATCCGGCCGGAACGGAGCTGATGCAGTGGCTGGGGCTGGATGTTAAAGCGACTCCGGAGGAGGTGACACCTTCAGAAAACACTGATTCCGATTGTGGTGCAGGTTGTGACTGCAACAGTCCTTCGCCCGAGAATAAAAAGGTGAAAACGATTGCGAGTTCGCTGGTTCTGGTTGCCGTGCTCGGCATTCTCGGCTTCAAGGTGGTTCAAGCGGAACCGGCTGCGGAAACTGACGTTTCGACGGACACCACGGCCGCGTTCGCCGTTGGGCAAATCGCTGCAGTACCCGCGCCGCCAGAACCATCGGCTTCCAGCATGCAGGCTCTCAAAACCTTGAACGATTTGAACACGGTTGCTCTTAGCTATGATGCCGTTCTTGTCTTTATTCCAGCCGCTGGAAATGCGGACCTTCCGGAAGCAACCACCACGGCAATAGAGACGACCCGGGAAACGCTGAAAAAGAGCAATCTGGAACTGGGAATGTTCACGCTCCCCGAAAGTGCCGAAGATTATGCAGCGATTGCGGAGCAGGCTAATCCGCCGTCCATTCTTATGGCCGTAAAGGGCGGGGGTATGTTGATGATTCCCGCTGAAACCACCGAGTCGCAACTCCTGCAGGCGTTCATGGCGGCTTCCACCAGTGGCGGTTGCGGTGCGGGCTGCGGTCCTTCCGGATGTATGTAATTAAACGGATAGGAATTCGCTATGCTTGAGTATGTAACGACGACGCTGCAAGAGGTGGCAACGAGCCCGGTGGGGCTCTTCTTTGCCCTGCTGCTGGGATTGGTCAGCGCGATGACCAGTGCCTGCTGCACCTTGCCGGCACTGGGCATTCTGGTGGGCTATTCCGGAGCGCAGTCCAGTGGCGACAAAAAAACCGCCAGCCAAACGGCCTTCTTTTTCACCCTGGGAATGATTCTTTCGCTGATGATTATCGGCGGGATTGCCGGGTTTGTTGGCCAGACCGCTCAAGCGGAACTGGGGGAATACTGGAAACTGTTCGCGGGCATCACGGCGATTTTCTTAGGGATGGCCTCGCTGAACCTGCTCCCCTTCAAACTTTCTTTCGGCCTGTTTTCCGGGGTTAAGGAACGGATCGGCCGCTCCGGTGTTTTGATTGCGGGGTTGGTGCTGGGGGGAATTGTTGCCGCCAGTTCATTACCGTGCAATCCGGGAATTTTCATTGTTATTGGCGCCTCCATTCTTCAAGGAAAAATACTCTGGGCGACGCTGATGCTCACGATGTTTGCGATTGGTTTCAGCTTACCGCTGGGCGCGATGCTGCTGGGAATTTCATTCAGTAAAATCACCCTCGCCGCCCGGGGATTTGATGTGGCGATCCGCTGGGTTGCCGGCAGCATTCTGCTTCTTGCAGGATTCTATTTTCTACTTAAATTTTAACGACCTGGAAGTACCCATGAAAAAATTTCTGAATAAAGCGACACGGTTTCTGTTTTTCACCGGCAAGGGCGGGGTGGGTAAAACCTCGATGTCCTGCGCGGTGTCGGTGGGGCTGGCGCAAGCCGGCAAAAAGGTGCTGCTCATCAGTACCGATCCCGCCTCGAATCTGCACGAAGTGCTCGACACCGACCTCGGTTCCAAGCCAGTGGCGGTGAACGGCGTGCCGGGACTCGACGCCATGAACATTAATCCGATGGTCGCTGCCGAAGAATATCGCGAGCGTATGGTCGGTCCCTATCGCGGGGTGCTGCCGGACGAAGCCGTCCAGCAGATGGAAGAGCAGCTCTCCGGCGCGTGCACCGTTGAGATCGCGGGCTTTAATGAATTCTCTAAAATGATCGGCGATGAAAAAATGATCGGCGACTACGACCATATCGTGCTGGACACTGCGCCGACCGGTCACACGCTGCGTCTGCTGAATCTGCCGTCCGCCTGGAACGACTTTATCGCCGGCAACGAAACCGGCTCCTCCTGCCTCGGCCCGGTCGCTGGACTGGCCGATCAAAAGGCGCTGTATGAGCAGGTGGTGAATGCGCTGAAAAATCCGGAGCAGACTCTGCTGGCTTTGGTGGCCCGCGCCGAGCCGATGAGTTTGGCCGAAGCCGCGCGCGCCAGTGCCGAACTCGCGGAGCTCGGGTTGACCAATCAGCATCTGATTTTGAACGGAGTGTATTCCAACGAAACATCCGATAAAATCGGGCAGGCGTTTGCGGAAAAATCTGCCAAGGCGATTGAGGGCATGCCCGCCATTTTCCAATCCTTGGAAAAAACCGAGGTGCCGTTCCGTCCGCATGGTGTGATGGGGATCGATGCCCTGAAAGCCGTGGCGAACGGCGAGGCTGATCCGGCGTGGCAGGATGCGCCCGATGCGCTGAACGATGCGCTTTTCCAAACCATGGAAAACGTCAGCGAATGGGACGCGCTTTTCCAATCATTGGAAAAACAGGGGCATGGCGTGATTATGACGATGGGCAAGGGCGGCGTGGGTAAAACCGTGATGGCCTCAACCATTGCGGCCGAGCTGGCGCGGCGCGGTCACTCCGTTCTGCTTTCCACCACCGATCCGGCGTCGCACGTGGCGGAAACGATCGGCGGCGGGCTGGAAAACCTGCAGGTCGATCGGATTGATCCGAAGGTCGAAACCGAAAAATACTGCGCCGATATCCTGGCCAAAAATGAAGGTAAATTATCGCCGGACGATTTGAGTCTGTTGGAGGAGGAACTGCGCTCGCCGTGCATTGAAGAGATTGCGGTCTTCCAGGCGTTTGCCAAAACGGTGGCGCGTGGCTCGGATCAGTTTATCGTGCTCGATACCGCGCCGACCGGGCATACGCTGTTGCTGCTCGATTCGACGGAGGCATATCACCGCGAAGTTGCAAAATCGGCCGACGATATTCCGAGCGAAGTGAAAGATCTGCTGCCGCGTATCCGTGACCCGGAATTCACGAAGGTCTTGATTGTGGCGCTGCCCGAGGCGACGCCGACACACGAGGCGGCGGATTTGCAGCGCGACCTGCGCCGTGCCAACATTGAGCCTTTCGGCTGGATCATCAATCGCAGCTTTGCGGTTTCCGGAACCAGCGACCCGGTCCTCTGCGCCAAAGGTCTGCACGAAACCGACTACATCCGCGAAATCGCCAGCGGCCTTTCAACAAAGCAGACAGTGATTTCGCCGTGGATTGGTGAGGAGCTGAACCGCCCGGAAAGTTTGAAGAAACTGGCAGAGCGTGCGGTGATCCGCTAACACAATTCTAATTTGACAATTAGCGAGATGGCTAACTATAAAAGGGCCCATGGAAACAACGTTGGACATATTGAAGGCACTCTCGGATAAAAACCGCATGCGTGTGGTGGCTGCCCTGTGGCGTTTCGATGAATTGTGCGCCTGCCAGGTCACGGAAGTGCTGCAGGTGAAAGGGGCCACCGTTTCACGCCATATGGGCATTCTGCAAAAAGCGGGGTTGGTGCAAAGCCGCAAGGACGGCCGCTGGGTGTATTATAAGCTGCACAAACCGGCGGGATCGGAACCGCTTTTCCAATGGTTGGAAAAATCGTTCGCGGGAAATGAACAGCTGACCGCAGATTTCCAGACCTTGGAAAAAATTGTGAGCATCACCCGCGAAGATCTCTGCCGGCAACAACGCGGCGAGAATTGTTGCCCGGAATAAAGTGGAGGGTCATTATCCTCAATGACCGCAGATCGTGGGGACGCGATCCCGTAAATTTTAATGAATCGAATCAGCAAAAATAACGAGCCTCGGAAACGAGGGCTTCAAGGGAGAACACGATGGCGAAGAAGAACGTATTGATCAACGGGTTTGGCAGAATGGGACGTCTCTTTTTTAGAGCCGCTTTCGGGAATGATGAATTTGATATCGTAGCCATCAATGAGTTGAAAGGGGGAGCCGTTACTGCAGCCCATTTGCTCGAGTTTGATTCGGTCCATGGGAAATGGGGCTCGGGCGAAATTTCGGTAGCTGGAGATACGATCACGGTTCGCGGTAAGGATATTCGCTTCAGCAACGCTGCAACGCCGGCGGATATCGATGTGAGCGGCATTGATATTGTGGTGGAGTGTTCCGGTGTATTTAAGGATGAGGCTTCGCTTCAGCCGTACTACGACCACGGCGTGCCGAAAGTGCTCGTGTCGGCACCGGTTAAAGGCCGCGCGCTGAATGTGGTCTACGGCGTGAATGACGATCAGTATGATCCGGCAGAACACGATCTGGTCACTGCCGCTTCCTGCACCACCAACTGCCTGGCCCCGGTGGTGAAAGTGATTAAAGAAAAGCTCGGCATTGTACATGGCGTGATCACTACCATTCACGACATTACCAATACGCAGACCATCATTGATGCCCCGCACAAAGATTTGCGCCGCGCACGCGCCTGTTCGCAATCGCTGATTCCCACCACCACCGGTTCGGCCACCGCGATCACGATGATTTATCCGGACCTGAAGGGGAAACTCAATGGCCTGGCGGTGCGTGTTCCGTTGCTGAACGCCTCCATCACCGACTGCGTGTTTGAAGTGGCGCGCGAAACCACGGCTGAAGAGGTGAATGCGTTGCTGAAAGAGGCTTCGGAAACCTATCTCAAGGATATTCTGGGTTACGAAGAGCGCCCGTTGGTGTCGGTTGATTTTAAGGATGATATCCGGTCGTCGATCATCGATGCGCCTTCGACGATGGTGAACGACGGCACGCAGCTTAAGATTATCGCGTGGTACGACAACGAAGTGGGCTATGTGAACCGCATGGCCGATTTCTGTGAAAAAATTGCGAGACTTGGTTAATGAAGGAGCTGCGCTCATACGCCGTTGTAACCGGAGCGTATTGGTCGTTCATGCTGACGGATGGAGCCCTGCGTATGCTGGTGCTCCTCTACTTTCACGAGCTCGGCTATTCGCCGGTTACGCTGGCATTTCTGTTTCTCTTCTATGAATTTTTCGGCATCATCACGAATCTTTTCGGCGGATGGCTGGCGTACCGTTTCGGGCTGAAATCAACGCTGGTATGGGGACTGGCCATTCAGCCGCTGGCCCTGATCGGGCTCACGTTTATGAACCCGGACTGGGCTCCGGCGGTGGCGATACCCTTTGTGATGGCCATCCAGGCACTTTCGGGCATTGCCAAGGATCTCACGAAGATGAGCTCGAAAACGGCGGTCAAATTTCTCGTGCCTGCCGATCAGAGTTCTGCGCTGTTCAAGTGGGTCGCAATTTTGACCGGTTCCAAGAACGCGATCAAAGGAGCCGGTTTTTTTGTGGGCGGGTTTTTGCTTCAGAAGCTGGGTTTCGACCATGCGCTCTGGGCGCTGGCGGGCATCATTGTGCTCGCGCTCTTGAGCTCACTCTTTTTGCTTCCCGGCGAGATCGGTGCGGCCAAAGCCAAGAGCAAATTGAAGGGCCTCTTTGATCAGAAGCGGGAGATTAAAATTCTATCAGCGGCCCGCGTGTTTCTCTTTGGCGCGCGTGATATCTGGTTCGTGGTGGCGATTCCCGTTTTCCTTACAGCCTCCTTTGGATGGAATTTCACGGAGGTGGGAACCTTTATGGCGTTCTGGGTGATCGGTTACGGCGCGGTACAGGCTTTCGCTCCGGCGATCATGAAACACTTCACTCATGGCCATGCACCCGGCGGAAAATCGGCACTGGTCATTTCGCTGCTGCTTACCGGAATCATGACTCTGATCGCCGTCCTGTTTGCTCGGAACATTGCCACGCACATCGTCATTGTGGGCGGGCTGCTCCTCTTCGGCGCGGTTTTTGCCCTCAACTCAAGTGTGCACTCGTTTTTGGTGCTCGATTATGCCGACGGCGAAAAAGCGGCGGTCAATGTGGGTTTTTACTATATGGCCAATGCGATGGGGCGCCTGATCGGAACCCTCTTTTCCGGGCTCCTTTTCCAATGGGGCGGCGTCCTCTGGGCCCTCACCGGCTCCGCCATATTCCTCGGGCTGACCTCGTGCATAACGGCTTTTCTTCCGAAAGGAAAGAGCGCGTAGGTTGAGTCAAACAATCCTGCAAGTTTACAGAGAAGAACGGTTAGCTAAAAATTATTTGGCTGGGAGATCAGCTTGCTCATGTAGTTAGGAATTCTAGCTCACTAATGCTGGTTGGTATTTCTTAGAAAAGCTCATTTCGAAATATGCACCTTCATTTCTGCCCAAAGTTGGAGGGGGGCGGATGGGATGGCCTGATCCTGCATATTCCGCTTGTTTTTTTAGAGAGAGATGGTGCCGATGGGATGCGCGGGCGGCAAGGAAATATGGGTGGCGTTGTGCGGGTAGGGCTCGCTCGCCGAGCGGGCCGCACGTGGGCAAAGCCGTCGGGCATGGCGGCGGGGCGGATTCTTCGGGCGGGGTCGCGGCCCCCGGCTGCATAGACACACCATGCGCGAGCGCCCAAATGTGTAGTCGAGGTCCATGACCTCGAAGCGGATGGGCCAGCAGCAAGGGCAGATTCTACGGGCGGACGGCTGGGGGACAGCCTTCCCTACCGATTGCTGGAGGGATGCCGTCCTCGGCGTCCGCCGCACGAACAGATTGGACATTGGGGACAATGTCCCTCCAGTTTCAGCCCGGTGTCAGGCTTTTAGGTAGGGCTTGCTCGACGAGCGCGCCGCGCGTACGCAAAACCGGCGGGCATGGCGGCGGGACGGATTCTGCGTGCGGACGGCTGGGACAGCCTTCCCTACCGATTGCTGGAGGGACGACGGTCTCGGCGTCCGCTGCATGGGCGGGGTGTCTGGGTTTGTAGGGTAGGGCTCACTCTCCCGAGTGAGGCCACGTTGCCGTGTCCAACTCGGCTCACGTGGCGAGCGCACCACCGGAATGTGCTACATCGTCCCTAACGGAATTCTAACGCAGGACTAATCAATTCGGTATATACCGAAGTATAGAATTGGCGGCATGAAAACGGAAATTGTACCGATTGGTAAAGCGCTGGGAGACGCCAGCCGTCTGCGCATTCTGATGTGTCTGGAGGGCACCACGCTGTGCCAGTGTCAGCTGACTGAAATCCTGGGGCTCGCACCGTCAACGGTTTCGCAGCATGTGAATCTGTTGCTGGATGCTGGACTGATGGAGAGCCGCAAGGAAGGGCGCTGGCACTACTACAGCTGGGCGCTGAATTCCCACTCCGGCTGTGTGCGGGAAGCGCTGGACTGGGTGCGCGTCCATGCTGCTGACGATCCGCAGGTGAAGGCGGATGCCGCCAAACGAGCGGTGGTCATGCTCAACTCCGACACCCCTTGTCCCGTGACATCGAAAACCCGTGTGCTGTTTCTCTGCACCGGTAATTCGTGCCGCAGCCAGATGGCCGAGGCCCTGCTGCGCTCCTGTTCGGGCGGCCGGTTCGAAGCTTACAGCGCCGGTCTGGATCCCCATCCGGTTCATGAACTCACCTATGAAGTGATGGCAGAAATCGGTATCGATATCCGGGGGCAGGTGCCGACGGATGTCATGGAATATCTGGGACGGGTGCACTTCGGCTATTTGATTACGGTGTGTGCGAATGCCGATAACAGATGTCCGATTTTTCCGGGAATTACGGAGCGGCTTAACTGGGCCTTGCCGGATCCGGCGGCGGTCACCGGCACGAAAGAGGAACAGCTTCAGGCCTTCCGTCAGACGCGCGATGAACTTCGGACTAGAATTACGAACTGGCTCTCGGATGAGGCTGCTGAAGACAACTAATCACAATGAAACATGAAAGGAATGAAACCATGAAAATAAAAATAAACATGGCTGCAACAACGGTGTTGACGGCTCTTACTCTTTGCCTGTCCACAGGAATCTCGCAGGCTCAGTCCAGCGCGCTGCAGGGCAATGTTGTGGTGGATGGTTCCAGCACGGTGTATCCGGTTTCGGAGGCGGCTGCTGCCGCGTTCCGCAAGGATTACCCGAATGTAAATGTAACGATTGCCATTTCCGGTACCGGGGGCGGCTTCAAACGTTTTGTGAAAGGCGAAACGGATGTCTCCGATGCGTCCCGCCCGATCAAGGCCAAGGAATTTGAAGAGGCCCGGGCGAACGGCATTGAGTTCATTGAGGTGCCCATTTGTCTGGATGGCCTGTCCGTTATCGTCAACAAGGATAACGATTGGCTCGACCAATTGACGGTCGAAGATATTCAGGCCATCTATCTGGAAGATGGAACGGCGCGTAACTGGAGCGACCTGAATGCAGCATGGCCGAACAAACCGATCAAGGTTTATTCCCCGGGCACGGATTCGGGCACGTTCGACTATTTCAAGGAGGTCGTGGTTCCTGACGGGAAGAGTTTTCGCAGCGATATGTCGACGAGCGAGGACGACAATGTGCTGGTGACCGGCGTGGCGGGCGATAAGTATTCGATCGGCTACTTCGGCGCGGCCTATTATTTTGAGAACAAAGACAAACTCAAAGCGGTGCCGATTGTGAATCCCAAAACCGGAGAAGCCGTGCTGCCGGATCCGGAAAACGTGATCAGCGGAGCTTATGCCCCCCTGAGTCGGCCGCTGTTCATTTATGTGAATGCAAAGTCGCTTCGGAAACCATCAGTAGGAAAGTTTCTGGAATTTTATGTGGGCAAGTCCGGAGAATTTGCTGAACAGGTGGATTATGTTTCGCTGCCGGAAGACGTTATTGAGCGGTCCCATACCTTCGTGAAGAATCGCTATATGGGTACGGTCTATCTGACTCCGGAGCTGGAAAAACGGGAAGGTTCCGTGAGCGAGCTTTATCAAATTAGAAACCTGGTAAACACCAAGTAGGGTGTCCGGGGAATCAGCATGAAAAACGGAATCCCGTCTACATCGAAAAAGTGGTTTCCCGTATCCGTCAGGTTGCGGTCCCGTCTGACCCAGAAGGTCAGCGAGGCCGGTATCCTGTCGGGAATGGGGCTGATCACCACCCTGTCGGTCCTGCTCACGCTGATTATCATCATCGTGCTCGGATACGAAGCCTCCCTGTTTTTCCAGCAGGACGGCGTATCCGTGCGCGATTTTCTGACCGGCTTTGAGTGGAACCCGCTGCTGGGCTCCGAAAAGCACTTCGGCATCTGGCCGCTCGTCTGCGGCACGTTGCTGGTGGCGGTTATTGCCCTGCTAATTGCCGTGCCTGCCGGACTTCTCACGGCGGTGTTTTTGAGCGAATACGCCAACCCGCGGGTGCGGGCCATCATTAAACCGGCGCTGGAGGTGCTGGCCGGAATTCCGACCGTGGTCTATGGCTTTCTGGCACTGACGGTTTTTACTCCGGGGTTTAAATTGATCAGCGAGAACGTGGGATCCTACAACGCGCTGTCCGCCGGAGTTGCCGTCGGTATTCTCATCCTTCCGATCATTACCTCTCTTTCTGAAGACGCGCTGCGGGCGGTGCCGAATAACTTGCGGGAAGGGGCGCTCGGCCTGGGGGCCACGCCGGCGGAAACCTCCTTTCGGGTGATTCTTCCGGCGGCACTGTCGGGCATCATCTCTTCCATCCTGTTGGCGGCGGCGCGGGCCATTGGCGAAACCATGATTGTGGCGCTGGCTGCCGGCAATACGCCCAAGCTGACGCTGAATCCGGGGGAGGAAATCCAGACCATGACCGGGTTTATGGTGCAGATGGCGCTGGGCGATGTTTCGAACTACGGCGTTGAATATCTGTCGATGTATGCCGTGGCCTTAACGCTGTTTATCATCACCCTCGGCTTCACCTTGATGGGTGCGATTATCCGCCGACGCTACCGGGAGGAATACCAATGAGTAAAAAAATATCCGATATGCCCGAGATCCTCTCCGACCCGCAAAAGCACGCGGCGGCTACGCGCCCGGAAGAAAAGCGCAATCGCAGCAACCGGATTTTCCGGGGGCTCTGCATCGGGGCAGCGTTTTCAAGTGTGGGTATTCTGGCGCTGTTGATCCTGACCCTGCTCGGTCTCGGCGTCGGTGATTTGTCGAAGACGTTTCTGACCAATCCGCCTGATCCCGATCCTGCGGTGGCCGGTTTTTTCCCGGCGATCATGGGCAGTATCTGGCTGCTGGTTCTGGTTCCGCTGCTGGCCCTGCCGGCCGGCGTGGCGACGGCCATTATTCTGGAGGAATTCACGCCCCGCAAACCGGTGCTGAAACGCATTCATTCGCTACTCCAGCTCAATATTACGAACCTCGCCGGTGTGCCCTCCGTGGTGTATGGCATCATTGGTCTGACGATTTTTGTTTCGATGTTCGGCTTCGCGGGTAAGCACGGGCAGTCGCTGGTGGAGTGGGGGATTCGTTCGTTCGACCAGTTCTACAGCGAGGTTGATCAGGTTTTGCTGGTGCCGGTGGCCGGACCCAATGCGCCCGAAGCGGTGTTGACCGAAGGACTTGAGGCGCTGACTGCTCAGGGGCAGGAAGTCCGCATCCACGTCATTGGAGAGAACGCGCCCTGGCCGGAAGACCGTGCACTTTCGCAGCGGACACTCCGCGATTACGATACGCCGGGAAGAGTCCATGAACGCAGCTGGTATTATTTCCGCATTCCGTTTGGGCGCGGCGTGCTGACGGGGGCGCTGACGCTGGTGCTGGTTATTCTGCCGGTCATCATTATTGCCACGCAGGAAGCACTGCGGGCGGTGCCCTACAGTCTGCGGGAAGCAGCCTGGGGACTGGGCCTGTCCCGTTGGCAAACGGTTTGGCGGGTTGTTTTTCCTTCGGCCCTGCCGACGGTTATGACGGGAACCATTCTGGCCATCAGCCGTGCTGTCGGCGAGGCGGCGCCGCTGCTGATGATTGCCGGCATCGTCTTCATCACCAATCCGCCGGGCAACATCATGGACGATTTTACCGCCATGCCGCTGCAGATCTATAACTGGGCGCAACGCCCGCAGAAAGAATTCCACGATTTGGCGGCCAGCGGTATCGTGGTGCTGCTGACCATCCTGCTTTGCTTTAATGCGATCGCGATCATCATCCGCAATCGTTCCAACAAAGCACTATCTTAGAACGAGGACAACATGAACGATTTACAAAACAGCGGTGCGAACGGGGCCGCTCCCAACGCTATCGAGATTGAAAACTTTAATGCGTGGTATGGATCTTTCCATGCGCTGAAGGATATCAATATCGGCATGGCGAAACAGCAGGTCACTTCTTTTATCGGTCCGTCGGGGTGCGGTAAAAGCACATTGCTTCGCTGGATCAACCGGATCAACGAGACCGTCCCCACAGCGAAAGCCGAGGGCACGATCCAGCTGAACGGCTCAAATATACTTGAACGATCCGTCGACCCGGTCGCATTGCGCCGCCGGGTGGGCATGGTTTTTCAGAAGCCCAATCCGTTCCCGAAATCCATCTATGAAAACGTCGCATTTGGCGTTCGCCTGCACATGAAGGTGTCGCGTGCGGAAGTCGACGAGATTGTGGAGTGGTCGCTGCGCAAAGCCAGTATCTGGGACGAAGTTAAAGACCGGTTGAAAAGCTCTGCGCTTTCGCTCTCCGGCGGACAGCAGCAGCGGCTTTGCATTGCCCGAGCGCTGGCACTTGCACCGGAAGTCCTGCTTATGGACGAGCCTTGCTCGGCACTCGACCCGATTGCCACCACCAAGATTGAGGATCTGATCCATACGCTGCGCGAACGCTATACGGTGGTCATCGTGACGCACAACATGCAGCAGGCCACACGCGTATCCGACTACACGGCCTACATGTATCTGGGCGAGCTGATCGAGTTCGGTGCGACGGAGCAGGTATTCACCGCGCCGCAGGATCAGCGGACAGAAGATTATATTACCGGGAAATTTGGATAAGAGAGGGTTTTATGACGTCACAACACACCGACAGAGAATTTGAATCCGAGTTGCAGACCATCCGGAAGTCCGTGCGCGAAATGGTGGATTCCATCCACACCATGGGGGAGCAGGCCTTGCAGGGGCTTTTTGAGAGCGATCTGGGAAAGGCCTATGCCGTGATTCATGCGGATGACGAGGTTGACCGGCTCGAAATGGAGGTGGATCGGCTCTGCATCAGTGCCATCGCGCTTCGCCAACCGTTGGGAACGGATCTGCGATTCATCGTATCCACTCAGAAAATCGTTTCCGATCTGGAGCGGATTGCGGATCACCTCGTTACGATTGCAGAGAAAACCATTGAGCTGCTGCAGGATGCCGAAGCACCGCTCGATCCCGAGATTTCAGCCATGTTCAACAAGGCAATGCTGCTCGTCGGGAATGCCACCGAGGCCTTTCTTGCTGCCGATTCGGAAGCGGCCGCCGCATTGATGTTGGAAGACCGGAGCGTGGATGCCTATCACGCCCTCCTGTTTCGAAGCATGATGGAAAGCCTGAGAACCGAAGAAATGAGCTATGCCCGGATCTCCCGGCTCATGACGATTATCAACTGCGTGGAACGCATTGGGGATCATGCAAAAAACATCTGCGAAAACGCGGCGTATTATGCAACGGGACAACCCGTCACGCACCGTAAAATCCGCGAAGGTGAACATCCGGGATGCATCGTATTTCTATGCGTTCAAAATTCGGCCCGCAGTCAGATGGCCGAAGGCCTTGCCAACAGCATCCTGCCCGGAAGAGTTCAGGTGTTCAGTGCCGGATCGTCGCCCGCCCCGGAAATTAACCCGTTCGCGATTCAAGCCATGCAGGAAGTCGATATCGATATTTCCAGCCAGTACACCAAACGGCTGACGGATATTCCGATTGGAAAAGCCGACCTCGTCATCACCCTTTGCTCGGAAGAGGTGTGCATTAATCTGCCCGGCGAAGTGCGGCGCGATGCATGGCATTTCAACGATCCGGCATCCCTAACGAATGAAGCCGAAAAGCTCGCCGCATTCCGCGATGTGCGGGATGAGCTGAAGAAACGCATCGAACAATTGAACAAAGAAATCGAATCCCCAAAATAGATGATCCGGCGATGCCCTTTTCCAATCATTGGAAACCAGGGCCATTGCCTGATTCTGGCGATGGGTAAAGGGGCGGTCATGCCGTACTGCTCTCCATAGGGTAGGGCTAGCTCTCCCGAGCGGGCCGCGCGTGCACAAAGCCGCCGGGCTTGGCGCGGCGGGGTGGATTCTGCGGGCGGACGGCTGGGACAGCCGTCCCTACCGTTTGCTGGAGGGATGCCATCCCCGGCGTCCGCCGCATGACCAGAACAGACATTGGGGACAATGTTCCTCCAAGGCGCTTGAAATCGGTTACGCAGGGGTATAATGACTTTATACCACTTTTTAAAACATATCAGTATGTATTCACGTCCTGTCTCGACCGCTCAACAGGGCAGGCGGGCCGCCTGCGGTACGGGGTCCGTAAAATGTATCGCAGGCGGCCCGCCTGCTCTTTGCAGAGCGATCTGAATCGCTGTGCCGTTTATGCTGGAAGGTTTTCGTAAGTGGTATTACTTCTGTTGGCACCATTATGTCCCACTGCGTTTTGCCTTCATCGCTTGGGCGAAAATGAGCTCAGGCTTGATATTTTCGACGACTCGGTATTTAGTGCTAAAAATTAAAACTTTGATATATCAAAGTTTAGGTTTTGATAACTATAAGTTAGGAGATTGGAATAATGCTGAAGTGTTGGAAACGTATTGTTGTGTTTAGTATGGCGCTGAGCGCGCTGGTTTTGCAGGCGGCCGAGCAGAAAAGCTATAAGGCGGTGGCGACGGTTGGAATGATTGCGGACATTGTTCGGGAGGTTGCGGGCGAGCATGCGGAGGTTGAGGGGATCATCGGCGAAGGCGTGGACCCTCACCTTTACAAACCAACGCGTAAGGATGTGGTTACGTTGAGTCAGGCGGATATCATTTTTTATAACGGCTTAATGCTCGAAGGAAAGATGGGGTATGTGCTGGTGCGCGTGGGCCGGAAGAACAAACCGGTTTATGCGGTGACCGAAGAAATTCTTGATCAAGGGGGGTATGTGATGACCGATGAGGCCGAGCATTATGATCCGCATGTGTGGATGGATGTGCAGGGCTGGATACGTGCTGTTGATGTCGTGGTTCGCGGCCTTTCAGAATTTGATCCGGAACATGCAGCGTATTACAGCGCGAACGGTGCGGCGTATCAGAAGGAACTTGAAGAACTTGATGCGTATGCACAGGCGGTGATTGCTTCGATTCCGGAAAACCAGCGTGTTCTGGTGACGGCGCACGATGCCTTTAATTATCTGGGCCGCGCGTACGGGCTGAACGTTCAGGGTATTCAGGGATTGAGTACTGAGTCGGAAGCCGGTGTGCAGGATATTGAAACGCTGATCAATTTTCTTTCCGAACGCAATATACCAGCTGTTTTTGTGGAAACCTCGGTGGCGGATAAGAATGTGCGAGCGTTGGTTGAGGGGGCGAAAGCGAAGGGCCATACGGTGAAGATCGGCGGAGAACTCTATTCCGATGCCATGGGGGTGCCGGGTACCTATGAAGGGACCTATATCGGCATGATTGATCACAATGTAACTACGATTGCGCGGGCACTGGGTGGTACTGCTCCGGCGGGCGGCATGCAGGATAAACTGAACCATGCGCATTGAATCCGGCCGGCCGGCGACCGTTTCTTCAGGACGAAAAATTCCGACGCACCCGCCAACGGTGCCTCTTGCAATTGATGATTTAACGGTGGCCTATCATAGTAAACCGGTCTTATGGGATGTTGACCTTGATATTCCCGAAGGCAAGCTGGTGGCCATTGTCGGACCCAACGGAGCGGGTAAAAGTACGCTGATCAAGGCGTGTCTTGATCTGGTCCCCAAAGCTTCGGGCCGGGTGATGGTGTATGGCAAACCCTATGCCCGGCAGCGCTCGCTCGTCGGCTATGTTCCGCAACGGGAGAGCGTGGACTGGGACTATCCCATCAGTGCGCTGGATGTGGTTGCTATGGGGCTGTACGGCCGGATCGGTCTTTTTCATCCGGTGCGGCGCAGCCATAAGGACGCGGCCATGCAGGCGCTTGAGCATGTTGGAATTGCCCATTTGGCAAAGCGGCAGATCAGCCAGCTTTCCGGCGGCCAGCAGCAGCGGGTGTTTCTGGCCCGGGCGCTTGCGCAGGATGCGCAGCTCTATTTTATGGATGAACCTTTTGCCGCAGTGGATGCCGCAACCGAGGCGGCGATTGTTTCCCTGTTGCATGAATTGAAAGAGCAGGGCAAAACCTGCCTGGTGGTGCACCATGATCTGGCCACGGTTTCGCAATATTTCGACTGGGTTGTGCTGCTCAATATGCGGGTTGTGGCCGCCGGACCGACCGAAGAGGTGTTTACCCGGGAGCGCCTGAAGGAAACGTATGGCGGAAGGCTGGCCCTGCTCGACGAGGCGGGTAACGCGTTGCACGGAATCAGCGCCATTAAACAGTCATGAATGCGTTCCGATACCGATGTGCGGCATTGATGATCTTCTTCATCCTGATGTGGATAGGCGTGGCACAGTCGGCGCCGTTGCATGTTAACGACATCGTTGAAACCAGAGATTATCAGCGGCAGTCGCTGAGCAATTCCGGCGCGGACTGGCCCTCGGTTGAGGAACTTGCCGCAGTCATTTTTCTGAAAAATTATAATACCCGGCTGGTTGTGCTGAGCACAATGCTACTGGGCATCGCGTCCGGGTTGGTCGGATCTTTTTTACTGCTCCGAAAACGGTCGCTGATGGGCGATGCCTTGTCACACGCCTGTCTGCCGGGAATCGGAATTCTTTTTATTGTCATGGTCTCGTTCGGCGGAAGCGGCAAAGCGCTACCCGGCCTTTTGGCGGGGGCGAGCATCACGGGTTTAATCGGAGTGGGCTGCGTGCTGCTGATTCGGAATACATCGCGCATCAAGGACGATGCGGCGATGGGCATTGTGCTTTCTGTATTTTTCGGATTGGGTGTGGCGGTTTTGGGGATGGTGCAGACCATGCCCGCCGCGAGTGCTGCTGGCCTGGAGTCCTTCATTTACGGGAAGGCGGCATCGATGGTGATGCAGGATGCTGTTCTGATTGGGTTGGTGGTGCTGGTTTGTGTCGTGATCTGTATCTTGATGTTTAAAGAACTGACCCTCCTGTGTTTTGATGAAGCGTTTACCCGTGCACTGGGTTGGCCCCTGCATACGCTTGATCTGATTTTGCTGTCGCTGGTCAGTGCCGTAACCGTGATCGGGCTGCAGTCGGTCGGTCTCATTCTGATCATCGCCTTTCTGATTACACCGGTCGCGGCGGCCCGCTTCTGGACCGATGATCTGCGAAAGATGCTTTTACTGGCCGGATTGCTGCGGGGGCTGAGCGGTTGGATGGGATCATCGATCAGTGCATTGACGCCGCGTCTGCCAGCCGGAGCGGTCATTGTTTTGGTGGCGACGTTGCTCTTTCTGGTGAGCATGTTTTTCGGAACGGCGCGCGGGGTGTTGATGCGTCAGCGAGCGCAGTGGCGTCTTCAGCGGAAAGTCGGGCAGCAGAACCTGTTGCGGGCGGTGTATGAATTGCAGGAGGAGTCGGCCCGGCAGGAAGAGCTGTCGGAGATTATCAATCGAAAGATTGAGCTGAAAGCGGTCTTGGCAAAACGTTCCTGGTCGGTGCGTCAATTGCGCCGGTTGGTCGGGCGTGCAGAACACGGAGGGGCGCTTGCGCGATTGGACGGGAAGCATATCCAGTTATCGGAGTCGGGTTTTGGAGCTGCCGCGCGCGCCACGCGGAACCACCGCCTTTGGGAAACGTATTTGATTACTCATGCGGATGTCGCTCCCCAGCATGTGGACCGCGATGCTGATCTGGTTGAGCATGTGCTGGGTTCTGAGTTGGTGGAAAAGTTGGAAGAATGCCTGAAAGAAAGCGGGCAGGATGTGGACTATATTGCGAATCCGCATGCCCATCACCCAGGGGAGTCCGTCGCATGATCTGGCTTCCCTTCGATACATGGATCGTGATCATCGGAGCGCTCTGTGCGGTTGCCTGCGCGCTTCCCGGTTGTTTTCTGGTCTTAAGAAAAATGAGCATGATGGGCGATGCCATCAGCCATGCGGTGCTGCCGGGACTGGCCATCGGTTTCCTGCTGACCGGCAGCAGGTCCAGCCTGCCGATGTTTATCGGAGCGGCCGTCGTTGGTGTGCTGACGGCCATATTCACGCAATGGATCAGCCGGTTTGGAAGAGTTGATCGCGGAGCGGCCATGGGTATTGTTTTCACCT
This sequence comes from Pontiellaceae bacterium B1224, assembly GCA_029432815.1. Taxonomy (GTDB): domain Bacteria; phylum Verrucomicrobiota; class Kiritimatiellia; order Kiritimatiellales; family Pontiellaceae; genus Pontiella. The sequence continues at coordinate 70,869 of JAROBA010000020.1, forward strand.
CGCTGTTTGCACTGGGCCTGTTGTTGATTGTTCAGGCATCTGATCAGGTTGATCTGGATCCCGGCTGCGTGCTATATGGAGCGGTGGAGCTTACCCCTCTCGATGTGATTCACACCTTCCACTTCGTGGGAAGCGAGATTGAGGTGCCGCGCGCGGCCGTCAGTTTAGGAGTGGTGGTTCTTCTTAACAGCTTGTTGATTCTTCTGCTTTTCAAAGAGTTCAATCTGAGCTCATTTGATCCTTCGCTCGCAACCACCGTGGGTATTAATGCGACGGTGATGCATTATCTTCTGATGGCCATGGTTGCAATCACGACCGTCGCCTCGTTCGAAGCGGTCGGCAGTATTATTGTGATTGCCATGCTTGTGGTTCCGGCATCTGCTGCGTATCTTCTCACGGATCGGCTCAGCGTGATGCTGGGGCTTAGCGCGGTGATTGGGATTCTTTCCGCAGGCCTTGGGCATCTCGGAGCAATTACGGTGCCGCTCTGGTTCGGATTCGAAAGCACCACCACATCCGGAATGATGGCTTGCGCGGCTGGGTTCCTGTTTGCTTTGATTTGGGTTTTCAGTCCACGTTATGGATTGTTGGCCCGAAAATTCCGCCGGAAAGGGAAGGTAGAAAATGAATAGTCGAACGACGGAAAATTATCTCAAGGCGGTGTATCGGCATAGTCGTGCCAATTCATCGGGTAATGTAAGTTTGGGTATCATTGCCGGCGATTTGGGGGTCACACCGGGTACGGTGACGCAGATGATGAAACATTTGTCCGGCCGGGATTTGGTGGTTTACGAGTCTCGTCGCGGAGCGGCGCTGACCGACTCGGGGGAGAGAGCTGCTCTTGATATTATTCGTCGGCATCGGCTTATCGAACTTTTTCTGGTTGAAGTTATGGGGCTCGATTGGGCCGATGTGCACGATGAAGCGGAGGAACTGGAGCACGTGGTATCCGACCGACTCATCGCCCGCATGGATGAAATGCTGGGGCATCCTGCCCGCGATCCGCATGGGGCACCGATTCCCAGCGCGAGCGGGGTTTTGAAGAGCGGGCAGACGCGGCGACTTGCTGAATGTGAAACCGGGACCTATCGCCTTATACAGGTCACCAAGGAAACCTCCGGTTTTCTTGAATGGCTTTCGGAATATAAGTTTTTTCCGGGATCAATATTTGATCTGCATCATATCGACTCGATGGGCGGCACCCTTTCTCTGGGGCTTTCGGGTCAGAATAAAAAGATTGTGATGAGTATCGAAGCGGCCGGAAGCCTGTTGGTTGAAGAGGCTGGCTGATCCCGTTTCCTGTTTGTTCCGTGCGGTTAGCTATTCCTGAAAAGCAGTCAGGGAAAGGCCTACATGAAACAGACCGTCATTTCCCTCTGGATCGGTGAGACGCTGAACAGTCCGGTAAACCTGTGTTTATTGACGTTGAAAAACAGGTTGGAGCTGATGAGCTAATTAGTGATTATTGTTTGTCGACTGGGCCGATTTGTATCTGTACGAATCGGCTTTTTCATTTTTCGAGGAGTCCTATGAATTGGTTAAAGGTATGTGCTGTTGTCTTTGTTTGTTCCCTCTCAGCCTGGTCCGCCGAGCAGTGCGCGTCGTGTGGTACGGATTGCGGGTGCGGGGAAATCTGTGAGTGTAATCACGAGCCGCGCGCACCGATTGGCGTGATGGGCGACCACGTGCATCACCAGGGCGGCTGGATGGTTTCGTATCGTTACATGTTTATGAGCATGGAAGGGCTGCGTGATGGAACGTCCAGTGTATCGCTGGACCAGGTGCTCATGCCGACCGGCACGTATATGATGGCTCCGGTGAGTATGGATATGCAGATGCATATGTTCGGCGCGATGTATACGCCGATCAATAATCTGACCGTCGGACTGATGCTGCCCTACAAGGTTAATAAAATGGAAATGCAGGCGATGAGCGGTGTACGTTCCGAAATGGATTCCAGTGGATTTGGTGATTTGAAGTTGAGTGGTAATTATCGCCTGTGGTCATCATCGGCCCAGCAGCTTCTGTTTAATTTGGCCCTGAGTTTCCCAACCGGATCAATTGATGAAGAAAACGCGGCAGGCCAGCATCTACCGTATCCGATGCAGCTCGGCTCCGGATCGTACGGTCTGATTCCGGGCATTACCTATTCCGGTCTTTCCAATGGTTGGGGATGGGGTGCACAGGCGAATGGTACGTTTTATCTGAATGAAAACGATAATGATTACACACTAGGAAATCGCTACGGTCTTCAGGCTTGGGGCCTGCGCGACCTGTGCAAATCGTCGGCCCTGTCGCTGCGCCTCAGCGGCAACCGCGTTGAGAATATTCATGGCGCCGACCCGACACTGAATCCCATGATGACACCCGTCGCCGATCCAAACCTGCGTGCAGGCACGCAGGTGGATCTGCTGGCGGGCATTGACTACCGTAAAAACTTCATGCGGTTGGCGCTCGAAGCGGGGCTTCCGGTTTATCAGGAGCTCGACGGCCCGCAGCTCGAAACCGATTGGAAGGTCATTGCCGGGCTTCAGCTGTCCTTCTAAAAAGAACGGATTTTTTGCAGATCTAAAACGGGTCGCTGGCCCGTTTTTTTGTGTATAGATACATGAAGTTCCAAGGATTGGAAAACGATGCCCTTAGAATATGAACATCGATTCTCAGATAAAGATACCGGTTGCGAGCGACCGCATCGGCATGACTATGCTGTGCTTTCTACGGTGATTGGCGGACGTATTGAATTAAATGTACGAGGGCACGAGGTTGCTCTATTTCCGGGGATACTCTGCCTGATTCCTCCGGATACGCTGCATCATGTGGTTTCTTTTTCGTCTTCCTTCCGTGGGGTGCATACGTTGTCCGTTTTACAACAATCCGAAAACCTGAAACCGATGATGAGCTGTCTGCCTCGCCGGGAAATCGTGATTCAAGATGAGGCGCTTTGTGCTGCGTTCATTCAGTTGGATACCGTGGCTTCAGTAGAAAGTTTTCTGGTTGATTTTTGCCTCTATGGTTCGATGTCCACCATTCAAGAGGGAACACTTTCCAAGCATTGGACGGCCGAGCGAATCAAAAGATTTCTGGATTCGGAGATGGAAGCTATGGATGCCTCTTCGTTTATTGAGACGGCCTTGCCGCATACCAAGGAGCATTGTAATCGGTTGTTTAAGGCTGCGTATGGAACGACGATTCAATCCTATCAGTTGACGCAGAAGGCCGAGCGGGCGCGGGCCTTGCTAAAATCGGATCGGCCGCTGAGTGAAGTTGCGCTGGAGGCGGGGTTCTACGATCAGAGTCATATGACCCGAATTTTTAAAAGCCTATTTCAGCTAACACCGGAGGCCTATCGGGCCCAATTGGAGGAATAACATCAGTCTCATACAATCGCATTTTTTGGTCGCGTGATAGAACCGTTGAATCAGTTAGAAAATTCATCACAAAACTAAAAAAGGAAAATGGGATGTGTGCGAAAAATCATGAGCAGGAAATTATCGATCAGTTTTCGAAACAGGCGATTCCTTTTACGAAACTGCCGGGACATTTGGATTCGATTCAGCGGTTAATCGAGCTGAGCGGCGTAACAAGTAGAGATACCGTACTGGATGTGGCCTGCGGTCCGGGGTTGGTGGCCTGCGAATTTGCGAAACACGCCGAGCATGTTGAAGGCATTGATCTTGTTGGAAAAATGATTGAACAGGCTCGACTGCTTCAAGAGCTGGAGGGGCTGGAAAATATGGTGTGGCGAACGGGAACGGTGGAATCTTTGCCCTATGCGGATAATACCTTTTCGGTGGTCATCACGCGCTACAGCTTTCACCATTTTTTAAAACCCGCAGTGGTACTGCAGGAAATGATCCGCGTGTGTCAACCGGGCGGAACGGTTTTGATGGCCGATGTCTCGCTGCCGGCAGATAAGGTAGATGCGTTTAATCAGATGGAACGGTTGCGCGATCCCTCGCATACCGCCGCACTGTCGGATCAAGCGTGGGCTGAACTGTTGGGCGAATCGGGATTGATTGCGTTACAGCAAAGTCAATATACCGTGGATATGGAGCTGGAGGCGCAGTTGAGCGCTTCGTTTCCAAAGGCTGGAGATGCGGATCGTATTCGTGCATTGTTTCGTGCGGATGTTGAAAAGAACCGAATGGGCGTACAGGCCCATTGGAAGAACGAAGCAATTTATTTTTCATATCCGATTTCGATCTTTGCCGGGAAAAAGGAGTAGAGAAATAAGGCCGCGTCTGAGGGCACCTGCAACTGTTTTTTTACCTTTCTTGATCTGGATCAAGGTCTGCAGTTTTCTGTTCGGTTACACTTGAGCCCTTAACGCAATAACGAGAGGGAATCGGGTGGATCGTGCCGGAGTGCTGACAAAATTTAAAAATGCAAAGCTGTTGCGAAAACTGGTTCAGGCGACCTTTGCTCTCATTACAATTTGGATCGGTTTCCGGTTCTGTGCCTTCTATAGGGATTTGGTGGAAGGGGCTGAGCAGGTGACGGCCCGCCCGCCGGGGGTGGAGGCCTTTCTGCCGATCAGTTCGCTGATGAGCCTGAAATACTGGATTCTTTCCGGGGACTTTAATCGCATTCATCCGGCAGGTCTCGTGATCTTTCTGGTGATTCTGCTGACAGCCCTTTTGCTTAAGCGGGGCTTCTGCAGCTGGGTCTGTCCGGTCGGGCTGATCAATGAAGCTATGAACGGGTTGCAAAAACTGCTGTTCCGCCAACCGGTGGTGGTACGGCGTTGGCTGGATTATCTATTGCGCAGCATCAAATATCTGCTGCTTGGTTTTTTCGGCTGGATCATTCTGCTGAAGATGCCCGCGCCCGCGTTGAAGGCTTTCATCTACAGTCCGTATAATCAGATTGCCGATCTGAAAATGCTGGTGTTTTTTCTCTATCCATCAACGACGACCATTGTGGTGTTGTCCGTCCTTGTGCTGTTGGCTCTGTTGATTCGCAATGCGTGGTGCCGCTATCTGTGCCCGTACGGCGCGCTGCTCGGGATGACCAGTTGGTTGAGCCCCTGGAAGATTCGGCGCAATGCCGAGACGTGTATCGACTGTCAAAAATGCACGAAGGCGTGTCCGGTGAATATCGAGGTGCATCGATTGGGGAGCGTCCGCTCGGATGAATGCCATGCCTGCCTGCAATGTGTGGCGGCTTGTCCGGTGGAGAATACGTTGAGTCTGAGCACCCGTAAACGACGCCTTGCGATTCGCCCCTGGCTGTATGCCGTGCTTATTGTGGTTCTCTTTTTCGGGAGTGTGTTGGTCGCTCGTCTGGGCGGATTCTGGCAGAACGATATTCCGTTGAGTCGTTATCGTGAGTATATTCCCATGCTTGAGCGGTTCGATCATGCCCACGGAGGGCATGCCGAGCATTAATACGCTGTGATTGAAGGAAGGAATATGGTCGATCTGGAAGCAGTACGTCGGGATTATTTGCGGGGAGGTTTGCACCGTGCAGATTTATCGGACGATCCGCTTGTGCAGTTTGAACATTGGCTCAATCAGGCCATCGAGGCGGACCTGCAGGATCCCACCGCCATGACGCTGGCCACCGTGGATGTTGACGGACAACCCAGTCAGCGCATTGTGCTGCTCAAGCATTTGGATGAGCGCGGCTTTGTTTTTTACACCAACTACGAAAGCCACAAGGCGCAGGATATTGCCGTCAATCCGAAGGTCAGCTTGCACTTCCCCTGGCACATGCTGGAGCGACAGGTGAAAATCTGCGGCGTGGTCGAAAAGGTCAGTCAGTCCGAGTCGCTGAAATATTTTGCATCCCGCCCGCAGGAAAGTCAGCTGGCCGCCTGGGCCTCGGCGCAAAGTCGGCCGATTTCGTCGCGCCAGTTGCTGATGCAGCAATTCAATGCGATGAAGGAAAAATTCAGGCAAGGAAAGGTTCCGCTACCGAGTTTCTGGGGCGGATACCGGGTGCAGCCGCAGACCATCGAATTTTGGCAGGGCGGCGGAAATCGCCTGCATGATCGGTTTCAATACGCCCGCACTGATCAGGGCTGGTCCATTGAGCGACTGGCCCCCTGAGTGCGCTGCACGCAACGGAATTCTTTCCGGATTAAGAAAAGCAAAAGTAAATTTATTGGCTCTCAATCCGCTGATTGGTGGCCGAATGAATCAAGCTGTATTTCATTCGTCCTTCCGGCCACGATGGATCTGACCATATGTCATAACGGGTATCCAGAATGCCATTCGCCCGGGAGGCAAAGAACTCATAGTCCAAGGTATCGGTTTCAAGGTTGAAGCAGATGTATTTCTGATCATTCGTCTTGAATGCTTCAGAGGACGAAAAGCCAAAGAGCATGGTTCCATCCGGCAAAAGCCCTGCAGCTTTTCCTTGATCGGAAAAGAACAGTTTTTCCGGTACATCATTGTTGATAATCGGCTCGGTAGCACTCCAGCCGACATAGTTGGTTGTATTAAATTCAGCCTTTTCGGAAGCGCTCCAGTAAGCGGATGGCAATGGTTGTAATTCGACTCCCTCTGTTACGCGCCAGTTTTCCAGAGCGAATAAATACCGTTTCTTAGACCATGGCTGATTATAGGGATCTGTGTCTGGTGACAGGATTGCTTTTTCAAGGCGTAGAATAAAACCGGCGTGGGCAATTCTCGCCCCTTTTTTCAGCAGGGTCGTATTAAGCAGGATGGAAAGGCACGAAATGATGAGTGCGATGGAGTAAATTTTTTTTCGAGCAGGAATGAGCAGGAGGCTTAAAAAGCAAAAGCCGAGCAGGATGAAGCTGCACCACTCAAAGTAGTTGAACCCAGCGTACCGTTTGCAGAAAAAATAATTTAGATAATCAACGTCGGAGGAGGATATGTGGTAAATGTTCAGCAACCAGATGATCACGCAAAACGAAAGGCCGGCAACGAAAATGAATACCGGTATGCTCGGATCGAGCAGGGGCTTCTTATTTTTATTCCCTAGTTTCATTCCGTCCCTAGTTCCCATTAGGCACTTCGCTATGTATGACGTAAAGTAGGTCAGTGTTTCCTGCCTGTCAACCGCCGCGCGAAATCGACCGCGGCATCCTTCCCGTTTATAGCGTACGAGGGCTTTTATGGGCCGGACACCCATGCAACAAAGCTCGTTTAAACTCGGCGGAAGATGCCTTCAAGAATCGCCGGTTTCGGCAGGCCGGGGACTTGCGGATATTCGGTGATGGGATATCCGGGTTCCTGTTCAAACCCGGCGGCTTTGAGTTCTTCAGTCAATTGCTCTTTCGTCAGATAGCATTGCGGCCGGCCGGCATGACCCTGGAATATAAACGATTCGTCGGCCAAAGGTTCGGTGTCGGGGGGCAGGGTTGCTCTGGAAAAGGTATAGACAAACAGGGGCGCGCCGGGCTTTGCCGCCCGCGCCGCTTCGTGGACTGCAGCGCGGAACTCCGTTGCGGAGCGAGCCAGGTTCCATACCCCGTGTGCCACAATAAAGTCGAAATTCTGATTCCCGATCGGCAGCCTGTCCATCAGGGCGGTTTCAAGTTTCAGCAGTTCGGTAAGGTTGCTTTCGGCCGCTCGGCCGTTTGCGGCTTTGAGCATCGGTTCGGAACGATCGAGACCGAGCACATTCCATCCCGCCCGCGCAAGGGGGACGGCGTTGCAGCCTGCACCGCATCCAATATCAAGCAGGCGGTTGCCCGCGCCGCGCTGCCGCTCCACGGCGGCAAAGCGCATCAGCACTGCATTGGGCGGCGTGGCGGAAAGGCGGGCAACCATCTCCGGTGAATCCCACGGCGAGTCGGCCCAGAATTCCAGCCGGTTGCCCTCGGGGTCTCGCAGAAAGAATGCCTGTCCGCCCATGCGGCAGTCGCGAATCGGCTCGACCGCAATACGCTTGCTCCCCAGCTCCTCGTGCATATCGTGCAGGTTGGCAACCTTGAAGGTGAGGGTGATGCCTGCGCCGCTGCCCGATTGGATCGAAGTGCGGCGGGCATCGGCCACGCTCAGACAGGCGTTGGATGCCACCGCGAATTCAACCAGCCAACCGGTTCCCGCTTTCACCGGTAGGGCGAGCACGTCGCGGTAGAATGCAACGGTTTCGCTCCATCGTTCGCAATAGAGGATGGTGTTTACAATTTCGATATCCATGAGATTTCTCTGGGTCCTTTGTGCGGCATTACGCGTCGGTAAAGTCCTTCATGTAGCACACGGGACTGAACAGCTCGGGGGGAATGTCTTTATCTGCAGCCTGATCCTGAAGGGCAAATTCCAGGATCGCTTCGGCATGGATTCCGGTGGTGTCATACAACGGCAGTCGACTGTCTGATTCCTGGATCAGCAGACTCAATTCGGTGCAGCCGAGAATGACTGCTTCGACGCCTTCCTTTTCCAGATCAGTGATCATCTGTTTCATGGCATCGCGTGATGAAGTCCTGGTGGTACCGTGCGAAAGTTCCTCCCATACAATGCGATCCAATTCGTTTCTCTGCGCGGTTGCCGGCACGCGTGTTTCGATGCCCATGGCAGCAAAGGTTTTCTGGAAAAAACCGAACTCCATCGTAGGTTTTGTTCCAAGCAACGCCACCTTATTCCGTCGGTCGCGCTTCAGAGCCGCAGCGGTGGCATCCATGATGGTCAGGATGGACATGGGGGTATCATTGCGGATCTGCTCGTAGGCGTTGTGCGGCGTGTTGGCAAGAATGGCGGCAAAGTCGGCCCCGGCATCCTTCAGTCGGTTCAGCGCGGTCAGCAGGATGGACGCTACACCCGCCCAGTCGTTTTTTTCGAACAGGGTGACGAGAGTCTGCAGGTTCAGACTTTCGATGACGATTTCCGGAAAATGCAGGCCGCCGGCTCTGCGGTTATATTCGCGGCAGAGAATCTGATAATAGTGAACGGTCGACTCCGGGCTCAGGCCGCCGATTAAACCTATCCGTTTCATTTTACCTCCAACTGGTTCGGGTTCTTAATTCGTCTTATGTTCTGCAGTACGTCGCGCAGCACCACGGCATGGCTGTGTGCCGCATCCTTCGCGGCAAAGAGCAATGTGAGGGTGGATTCGGGACATTGTTCGAGAAGGTGAATTAGATGGTCGGATCTGGTCTTCAGTTCATGTTCGTAAAGCCGGCTGAACTCTTCCCATTTTTCGGGATCATGGCTGTACCATTTCCTGAGTTCCGGACTGGGTGAAGCTTCCTTCGCCCATTCATCGATTTCTGCATTTTCTTTTGCAACTCCGCGCGGCCAGAGACGATCTACCAGTACCCGCCAGCCGTCTCCGGCATCGGGCGGATCATAGATGCGTTTGATTTGGATTCTCATGGGCACTCTCGGCTACGGATTCATACGGGCTTCCTGCAGCACGCTTTTGGGGAAGAGGATATTGTTTTCGAGGTGGATGTGCTCATGCAGGTCGGCTTCCATGGCGGCGAGGCCTTCGTAGAGTGCTTTAAAGGTTTGGCAGGCATCAAACGGCAATTGGTAGCCGTCGGTCAGTTTGCGCATGATGGCGAGCTCGTTGCCGGCATCGTCATGCTCGATTTCCATCTGCCGGATCGGATTGGCCACGCTGCCGCAATGGGACACCGGCTTTTTTCCGCCGCCGTTCACAAAGGTTTCGGTTTGCTTGATGAGCGGGAACAGGATCTGCTCCTCCTTCATCAGGTGGGCTTCGAGTTCAGTGCGGATGGAGTTGTAGGCTTGGCGCAGCTGCCTGAGCATGTCTCCGTGCTGCGCACCGTGAGCGTTTTGCACCTTTTCCAGCAAACCGTCGAGGCGCGGCAGCCGCTCCTTCATAAAGGCGTGGTGCGTGTCGACAATATGGTCCACCAGCTCGCTGAGCTCGGCACTGTTCCAGTCCCTGGAAGGCGCGCTCTGTTTTTCGGCGAGGGCTTCGTTCAGCGCCAGTTCAACCGCCGACCAATCCTTGCCTGCAGCTTCGACTGCGGTCAGCAGGGGATGCTTGCCGCCGCAGCAATAGTCGATGCCGAGCTGTTCAAGAGTTTGCCTGAGCTGCGGATACTGGATTACGAGGTCGGCAACGGTGATCGTTTTATCAATTGCATTGTTCATAGTTTTACTCCTTATCTGAATGGGTGATGGCGCCGACAGGGCAAATGCCCTCAGCGTCGAGCGCCTTGTTCTGGAGCGAGGTCGGCACTGGATCGAGGATGACCCGTGATTTCTCATCGGGCATTTCGAAAACCTCGGGGCAGGCCAGTTCGCAGGCGCTGCAGCCGATGCATAGGTTCTGGTCGACGTTGAATTTCATGTTACCTCCTTCGTTAGATTGTCTTTGCGGCGGGTTTTTGCGACGGGACAATATCGGCAAGCGTTTTTCCGTCGAGCGAATCGAAGAATGCATTGAGCGCTTCATGGAAAAAGGATTTGAGGCGGCAGCCGCCCGTGAGGGTGCACTGGTTATTTGTCTCGTCAAAGCACTCCACGATATCGAGATTGGTTTCGAACTGCCGCACCACGGTTCCGATCTCGATCCTGGTCGGTTCCATGGCGAGAGTAATGCCCCCGCCGTAGCGGCCTCGCTTTAATTCCAGGTAGCCGAGCTTCCCCAGTTTGTTTACGGTCTTTACGGTGTGGCTGTAGGAGATGGAGTAGAAGTCGGAGATTTCGCGCGATGAAACCTGAGTTTCTCTTTTGCGTGCAACATACATGAGGATGCGCAGGGCGTAGTCGGTGTGTTGTTTCAAATGCATCTGTTTTCTCCGTTTAAAGTTTAATGCCAGCCGACGGGCAGGGTACCCGTCGGCCGACTGGTTTTAAACCTTTTCGTTGGTCGTTTTTCGCCGCATCAGTAAGCCGCCACCGAAGAGGAGCAGGCTACCGACTCCGCCCAGAAAGACGACGTCACCCACCATGCGCAGCCAGCGCAGGTTTTGGAGCAGCGGCTGTTGCAGGAAGTCGGCGCTGCGGGCGTACCACAGCCCGGTATCGACGCTGGCGACCGTCTGTGCAATACCGATGGGAAGCAGGCTGAGGGCAATCATCAGCGCCAGCCCGCCGTTCATACCCCAGAAGGCGATTTTGAGGAGGCGGTTGTTCCAGGTTCGATCCGGCTGGATGCAACGGATCACCAGCATGATGAGGCCGAGGCTGAGCAGGCCGTAAACGCCGAAGAGGGCGGCATGCGCATGCACCGGTGTGGTGTTGAGCCCCTGCATGTAGTAGAGTGCGATCGGTGGGTTGATCAGAAAGCCGAAGACGCCGGCACCGACAAAGTTCCAGAACGCAACGCCCATGAAGAACGTCAGTGGCCATCGATAGCGTTCCATCCACGCGGCGCTTTCGATGTGATTGTAGGTCTCGCGGGCCTCCAGGCCGATCAGGAGCAGCGGCACCACCTCCAGTGCCGAGAACATGGCACCGATGGCGACGACAGAAAACGGCGTGCCGGAAAAATAGAGGTGGTGGAAGGTGCCGGGAATGCCGCCAATGAGGAAAATGCAGCTTGAATAAAGTACGGCGCGGCTGGCGCTTCCGGCGCGAATGAGGCCGAGTTTGCAGAAGATGGTGGCGATCGCGATGGTGGCGAATACTTCGAAGAAGCCTTCCACCCACAGGTGAACTACCCACCAGCGCCAGTATTCCATCACGGAAATGTGTGTTTTAGCCCCGTAGAAAAAACCGGAGGCGTAGAACAGGCCGATGGCTGTTGCGGCGAAGATAAAGATGGCAACCATGTGGCGGTTATCATCCTTTTTCCTGAGAGCTGGCCAAAGACCGCGCAGTACGAGAATCAGCCATAGCAGCAGGCCGACAAACAGCAGGATCTGCCAAAAACGCCCGAGATCGACATACTCATAGCCCTGGTGGCCGAACCAGAAGTTGTATTTCAGATCCATCGTCTGCATGACACCAAACCATTCGCCCGCCAGTGAGCCCGCGACGACGAGCAAAAGGGCACCGAAGAGGACATTCACGCCGAAGCGCTGGAATTTCGGTTCATGTCCGCCGATGATCGGGGCGAGGAAAAGTCCCGCAGTGAGGAAGGCGGTGGCAATCCAGAACATGGCGGTTTGTATGTGCCAGGTGCGGCTGACGGCATAGGGCAGGTATTTGCTGATCGGGAAACCGAAGAAGTCCTGCCCTTCCACCGTGTAGTGGGCGGTAAGCGCGCCGAGTATCACCTGCAACCCGAACAGCAGGAAGACCACCAGGCAATATTTCCAGAGTGCTTTCATTGAAGGCGTGGCTACGAATCCCTTCAGCGGATCAACGTCTGGTGGTGGCGGCAGTTCTTCGTGTTCGTGTTTGCGGCGGAAGGCTTCGTACCAGACCAGCCCACCGACGGCGGCGAGCAGGGAGATGACGCTGATCATCGACCACATGAAGTTGGCACCGGTCGGACGGTTTCCCACCAGCTCTTCATGCGGCCAGTTGTTCGTGTAGCTGATGGGCAGCCCCGGGCGTTCGGCGGCGCAGGCCCAGCTGGTCCAGAAAAAGAACCCGGCAAGCTGCTTGCGGCGCGCGGGATCCTTCACGGCGTTTTCGTGCATGGCGTAGGCTTCGCGCAGATCGTGGAGTTCCGGCTCGCCACTGAAGAGCGATTCATAGTGCGCGGCAACGACGCGCATCGCGGCGGAGCGGTCGTCCGAAATTGTCAGAGTTCCGGCCTTGGCATCGTAGCCGTTGTGGCGCATCTCCGCCTTCAGCCGGGCTTCCAGCATGGCCCGCTGGCCGACATCGGCTTTGTCGTAGGGAACCCCGTAGTCGCGTTGGCTCCAAATATTCAGCAACGCCACGCTTTCGCGGTGCAGCCAGTCGGCCGACCAGTCCGGAGCCTGATACGCGCCGTGCCCCCAGACGGACCCCATCTGCTGGCCACCGGTTGATTGCCAGACCAGCTGACCCTGCTGGAGATCATCCAGCGTGAAAAGGGACTCGCCGGATGCACTGACGATCCGCTCCGGCAGCGGCGGCGCTTGCCGGTAGATATCGATCCCGAAGTAGCCCAAAATCGAAAAGGCCACGGTGAGGCACAACGTTAGTGCGATCCAATGTTTCTTTGTGCTCATATTTTCTCTTTCCTTTGTAAAGATTCATATGATGAGAATATTTAAAAACGTGGCGCTGTAAAGTAAATATTCAAAATGTATGAATGTTAAGCCGTGACCTACCATAGTTTCGACGTTTCCCCCCTTTGTTTAGGCGTGGTCGGTCGCAATTTCTAAGGATTCCGTCCCGCACTACTTGATCGCAATGGTTAGATTCCACGCACTGCCTTCACCGGTAAAAAAGGTCCATGCTTTTCGAAGTAGTTTTTCTACAATACATACTTATTCTTCATCTTCCTGGGATGGGCGGGCTTCGATCCAGCCGAGGTCGCCGAGAATCATGTAGAAGCAGGGCAGGATCAGCAGGATCAACACGGTCGATGACAGCAGGCCGAACGCGGTGCTGATAACCAGCGGTTTGAGAATCTGCGCTTGCAAGCTGCGTTCAAACAGGATGGGCAGCAGGCCGGCAATGGTGGTGGTGGAGGTAAGCAAGATGGCGCGGAATCTCGAGCGACTGGCGCTGGCAGCGGCCTCCATCAGGGAGGTGGAGCGGCCGCGCGCATCCTTCAGGAAGATGACCAGCAGGATCGAGTTGTTCACCACCACGCCGGCCAGCGCGATGAATCCGAGCAGGCTGGGCATGCTGATCGGCTCGCCCATCAGCACGTGCCCCCAAATAACGCCGATGAGCGAGAAGGGGATTCCGATCATCACAATCAGCGGTTCGGTATAGGTGCGGAACTGGAAACTGAGCAGCACAAAGATGCCCAGCGAACCGAACACCAGCGCGCCCAGCATGGACTTGCGGGCCTGACTGGTCTCGTCAAGTTCCCCGGCGATGGTGGGCTGGATCCCCGGATAGGCTTCGTGGAAACCCGGCAAGTAACTGCGCTGGAATGCGTCCATGAGCTCCACGGTGTTGACCACGCGCGTATCGACATCGCCGTAGACCGTGACGGCTCGCATGCGGTTGAAACGCGCGACGCGCGCCCACCCGCGCTCCGTCTCCCAGGTCGCCACGCTGCGCAGCGGGGTTTGCTGGCCGTCGGGCAGGCGCAGCATGAAATCGTCAAGCTCGCCCAGCGTTTTACGGTCGGTACCGGCCAGGCGCACATCGACCTCGTAGGCTTCGGAACCCACCTGTAGCTCGTCGGCGATCAGCCCCTGGAAGGCACCGCGCAACTGTTGCGCAACTTCCTCGGTGGTCAGGCCGATGCCATAGGCGTCGTCGCGGATGCGCACGCGGATTTCGGGTTTGCCGGGGCGCAGGTCGTCGGACAGGTTGATGACGCCCTCGTAGCGCGCAAACCAGGTTTTCATGTCTTCGGCGGCGGCCTTGAGCGTCTCCAGATCGCGCCCGCGCAACCGGACCTCGATGGGGCGGCCGCCGGGGCCGAAGCTCGGCTCGCCCAGCGTGAGGGCGATGGTGTCCGGCAGCAATCCGATCTGCGTCCGCCATTCCGCCAAATAGGCCTCGATGGTACCGGACCGCTCTTCGGCGCTGAGCAGGTCGACCGTAATCGTGGCGACGTGCGGGCCGTTTTCAAAGGCCTCGCTGTTTTGCCCATACTGCACGAACGAATTCTGGATCAGGTTTCTTTCCCCGGGCTGTTGCGGGGTGAAAACGCGGTCGGTGGCTTCGAGTGCGTTTAGGATTTGGCGGATGGCGGCCTCGGTCCGCGGGAGCGGGGTTCCCTGCGGCATCAGTAGCCGCGCCACCACTACATCGCCTTCGAGGTCGGGGAATCCCTGTACCTTGATGCGGCCGGATGCCAGCATTCCGATGGAGAAGATGAACAGCGCCAAAATGACGCCGAACACGAGATAACGGTGGCGCAGGAAGACCTCGACGAGCTTGCCGACCAGGTTGTCACGTAACCAATCGATGAAGGTGGAAAAGCGTTGGCGGCCGCGGCTGGTGACATTGGGATCGAAGTGCTTCATGGCGTGGTTGAGGTGCGCAGGCAAAATGGCGAAGGCTTCGACCAGACTGATGGAGAGTGCCAGCAGCAGCATCATCGGAACCACGCGCAGCACCCGGCCGATCTGCCCGCTGATGAAGGCCAGTGGGCCGAGCACGCAGATGGTGGTCAGGAACGACGAAAATACGCCTGCAGCGACTTCGCGCGTGCCGTCCACAGCGGCGGCCAACGGGCTTTTCCCCCGTTGCCGATGCGCCGCAATGTTTTCGGCAATCACGATGGCGTCGTCCATCAACAGCCCCAGCGCCAGCAGCAGGCCAACCATCGTGTACATGTTGAGGCTGAGCCCGAGGCGAGGCGCCAGAAGGAACGCGCCGAGAAACGAAACCGGCAAGCCCATGGCCACCCAGAACGAAATGCGCAGGTGGAAGAAGGCCCACATGACCAGGAACACCAGCACCATGCCCTGAATACCGTTGGTAACCAGCATGTTCAGCCGGTCGGCCAGAATGAGCGACGTGTCCTGCGTGACCGTCAGCTCCATTTGCGGGCGGCGCAGGCGTTCCTGTTCGAGGAACGCCTTGGCGCGGGCGGCCACGCGGATGGTGTCCTCGGATTTGGTTTTAAAGATGTTGAGTAGCGCGGCGCGGCGGCCATCCACCTCAATCTTGTCTTCGGCGAACTCGAACCGGTCCTCGATGGTTGCGATGTCGCCCAGGCGGATCACCGCGCCCTCGGCACCCGCCCAGACCACCAGGTTTTCCAGTTCGGTGGGGGTTCTGCGCCGGGCGTCGAAACGCAATAGCAGATCCTGTTCCGGGGTTTCGACGATGCCGAGCGGGGTGTCCCGGCTTTGCGCGGCGATGGCGTTGGCCACCAAAGGCACGTTCAGTCCGGTGGCTTCGAGCGCGGGCTTCGAAAGGGTTACGCGAAGCTGGCGGTCCGAAAAGCCGTTGATCTCGATCAGCGAAAGCCCCGCTTCCTGCATCCGGTCCTTGAGGTCTTCGCTGTAGGTCTTGAGCGCCGTGGCGTCCGCCGCCCCCGAAACCAGAACCCCCAGCACGAGCTCGGTGCGGCCCAGCTCCTTGACGATGGAAAGCTCCACATCGTCCGGAAAGTCGTCAATGGCGGCCACGCCGCGTTCGATGTCGTTGAAAAAGGTTTGGAAGTCGCCGCCTTCGGTCATTTCGATGACCGTGATCGAGAGCCCCTCGCGGGAGTCGGAGCGGAGTTCCTCCACAAAGTTGACGTCGTCCACGGCATCTTCGATGCGTTGCGTGACGGCCTCTTCCACCTCTTCGGCGGTGGCGCCGGGGTAGCGGGTGCGCACTTCCACCTCGCTCGACGCATAGTCGGGGATCGATTCGCGCAGGATGGTGGGGAGGGTCATGCCCCCCAGCACCAGGAACAGCACCATCAGCAGGTTTGCGGCGGTGGGGTGGCCGGCCAGGAAGCGGATCATTTCGAGCCTCCGTTGCCTTCGGCTTGTTCAACCAGCGTGCGCTGCAGGGCGTGGTCGGGCAGCGCCTCGATCTTCATGCCTTCGATCGCCGCGGCTGGCGCCGAGACCACCAGCGTTTCGCCGCCGGCCAGCCCGCTTGCGACGATGGCGAGACCTTCTTGGTAGAAGACGATTTCGATAGTCTTTTTTTGCAGGCGGCTATCGGAGTCGAGCACATAGACGTGGTCCCCATGCACGGCGCTGCGCGGCAGCACGACGGTGTCCGGGCGTGCGGGCGCCCGCAGTTCCATTTCGCAATACATCCCGCGCACCAACGCCGGGCGGATGCCGGGCACCACTTTTCCATACGGCTCGTCGACGACGGCCACCACGTTGATGGCCCGCGTGCGCGGATCGACGCCTTCGCGGATACGGTCGAACCGGGCCGGCCAAACGGCTTCCCATTCCCCGCTCCGAACCCGGATGGCAACCTCCAAATCGAACAGCCCGCGCAACGCCTCCATCGTGAGCCCCGATTCCAGCGCGGTGCGTTTGCCGGCATCCAGCAACGTGCGCAGCTGCTCCGGCCGGAGCTTGGCCTCGACCTCGACCGCCGCTGTGCCGTGGGCTTCGAACAGCGCCTGCCCGGCGCCCACGAACTGGCCCTGCTCAATATGGATATCCGCCAGCCGACAATCGAACGGCGCCACGATGGCGGTTCGGACCAGGTCGAGTTGGGCCTGTTCGAGGTTTGCGGCGTGGGAGGCGAGCACCGCCTCCAGCGTCTTGCGCCGGGTCGGAAGCAGGTCGAGTGCGTTTTCCAGGGTTTGGATGGCTTGCTGCTGTTGCAATACGTTGCGGGTTTCCCGATCCACTTCGTCCGGTGCCACGGCACGCTGATCCAGCAGGGAACGCCTGCGCTCCAGCGAGGCTTCCGCGAGCACGAGCGATTTTTTTTCGATCTCCAGCGAACGCTGAAGGTGCTGTTTTTCGGCACTCAGTTCGTTGAGGCGGGCGCGGGTTTCCGCCATTGCGGCCTGCAGGCGCGCCACCGCCAATTCGTAGTCCGCCGGATCGATCCGCGCCAGCTCCGTGCCCTGCTGAACCAACATACCGGGGTCGAGCTGCGGGGCGGTCGAAACGATCCGGCCCTTGACTTGCGCGACGGCGCGCCAAATGCGCGCGGGTTCCGCCAATCCGTTACCCCGCACGCGCGGCACGAGGTTGACCACCGGCACCTCAATCACCCGTAGCGGGACACCGATTTCATCCTCGGCCTTCAGCACCGGCCCGGAACGGGTGCGCACCAATATCGCAACGATTAACACCGCAACCACGACAGGCAGCAGCGATAGCAACCGTTTTACCCGCGTGCCTAACTTTAACTTCCGAGGTTTTTTCATAATTACTTCATCCTAATCGTTGTGAATAAATATTCACATGAGTGACAAAAATCGGTAGCCCAAGTTTTCCATCCTGTTGGCCGGATCGTGTTCATGGCGTCTCCTTTGTTTGCTATGGGGAGGAATCCATTTCAATGGCACGGCGGAACACCGGCCAGGCGGCTTCCGCCTGCTTTGCGACGTCGTACCCGCCGACACTGAGGTGCCAGAGGATGGTTGAAGGCTGGATGAGCCCCATGAACATGATGGCGACGGTTTTCGGATCGAGTTCGTCGCGGATGGCTCCTTCGTTCTGCCCCTGGACGACCACTGCCGCGATTTCGGCAAGATAGGATTCGATGATGCCCAGCAGCTTGACCCGACGGCGCGGGCTGCCCTTGTATACTTCAGCTGAAAACACAACCACGGGGATCGACTTGTTCTGCTGTATCAGTTCGATGTGTTTCATTAGCAGGAAGTGGAGCCGTTCCAAAGCTGTTCCCTCCAGGTAGGCGATGGTGCGGACGTTGCCGCCAAGCCCACGCTGGAGGTAGTCCAGGATCGCGTCGACCACGTCGTCCTTGTTACGGTAGTGCCGGTAGATGGCGGACGGCACAATGCCGACCTTGCGGGCGATCGCCGCCATGCTCAGCCCTTTCATGCCCCGCGTACCGACCAGCTCCAGCGCGGCCCGCGCAATTTCATCCTGTCGAACTTCCGTCGTTTGCTTTTTTGCTGCCATACACTTGCTCCATGTGAAGAAACATTCACATAGTTTCAGAATTCCTTAAGTTGTCAATCGGATTCTAACGTTACCTTTTCGTTCCTGATGACAGGTTCGGGGCGAGTATGGTTCGAAGCGATTTCCAGAGTTGAGCGCCTTCTTTTTCCAGATCGAAGGCATAGTTGCCGAGCCGCCAGCGGGTGACGAGAAGCCGGGAGGAGCCCATCATCATCTGCGCCAGATCCCGGGGAGGGATATCGGTACGGCATTCCCGCCGGCCCTCTTCGGATTTCAATAGGGATAGGATCCTGTCTTCAACGGTATTGATGATGCGGTTCATCTGTTCGGACAGGGTGGATTCCTGCCGGAAGATTTCCTCCGTAAAAACCACGGCCGCCATGGCGGGTGTCCGGCTGAAGTTGTGGAAGATGCGGGCATACACATTCTGTATCTGGTCGAGGGGCGATTCATATTGCGCGGCCATCCGCTCGAACAGGCGCGGCATATTTTTTTCCTGCCGGTTGAGGATGGCCGTCAGGATATCCATCTTGTTTTTAAAGTGGCGGTAGAGGGCCGGCTCGCTAACGCCCACGGCTTTGGCCAGATTTTTGGTGGTCAGGGCCGGAAGCCCTCCGCTGGAGAGCAGCTCAATGGCTTCGTCGACAATCTGTTCACCTCGTGGACTCAGTGTCTTCATGCGGTTGCCTTTTCGGTGCGGTCGGCGCCGGCATGGAAACAGGGCTCGCCGGCGGATTTATCTTTCGGGCAGGGTGATGTGCACTGGTAGCAGATCTCGTTGGCCAGTTTGTTGCCTTCAAAATATTCCTTCAGGTTATTGAGGGTGGTATCCGCAATGTTTTTCAGCGCATCATTGGTGAGGAAGGCCTGGTGGGAGGTGATGAGAACGTTCGGGAACGTCAGCAGGCGGGCGAGTACATCGTCAGCAATCATTTCTTCGGAGCGGTCTTCAAAGAAATAGTCGCTCTCTTCTTCATACACATCCAGCCCGGCCGCCCCGATTTTGCCGGACTTGAGGCCGTTGATCAGGGCCTTGGTATCGATCAGTCCGCCGCGCCCGGTATTGATGAGCATCACGCCGTCTTTCAGATGCTGGATCGTGGCTTCGTTGATCATGTATTTGGTTTCTGGCGTGAGCGGGCAGTGGAGAGAAATGATATCCGACTGTTTATAGAGCTCCGGCAGATCGACATAGGTGATGCCTGTTTCTGCGGCATAGGCTTCGTTCGGGAAGGGATCATAGGCGAGCACCTTCATGCCGAAGCCTTTGAGAATGCTGATCAGGCTACGGCCGATGATGCCGGTGCCGATGACGCCGGCGGTTTTCCCGTGCATATCGAATCCGACCAGTCCGTGAATGGCAAAGTTGCCCTCCCGGACCCGGTTGTAGGCTTTATGCGTTTTGCGATTCAACGTGAGAATTAACGCCGTGGCATGTTCAGCAACCGCATACGGGGAATAGGCCGGAACCCGGACCGCGTGGATTTTTCCAAAGGCCGCTTTAAAGTCCACGTTATTATAGCCGGCGCAGCGCAACGCGATAATGCTGATGCCGTGCGCCGACAGGTGTTCGATAACCGCCTGGTCCATCGTGTCGTTAACGAAGGCGCAAACGGCATCGAAACCGGCAGCCAGCTCGACCGTGGTCGAATTCAGTTTGGTGTCAAAATAAGTAATCTCATACCCGAAATCCTTATTGGCAAGATCGAAGGATCTGCGGTCGTACGGCTTGGCATCAAAAAAAGCAATTGTCCTGTTTTTCATTTGTTTCCTTCCTTAAGTTTTTGCTGATGGAGTTAGTGATTACTAACATCAGCGGAGAGAAACAAGACTGAAAGTGTACAATTTATTTCTGGAGTAGCGGAATTGGTGGATGGTTGTCGTGAAACGGCACACTTTGCGGCAGCGGTAAGCGAGGATGCTTACTCTATATTTTTGCCCATCAATGTGCCTTCAGTACGGCAATGGCCAGCAGGATCCAGCCGATGATGAAAAAGAGCCCGCCGATGGGGGTGATGGCACCGAGCACTTTGATGCCGCTGATGGAAAGCGCGTAGAGGCTGCCGGAAAAAATAAAGATGCCGAGCAGAAAGCTCCAACCACTGGAAGTCAGCAGACCCGACTGGAATTTGAGGGCGAGCAGTCCGACGGCCAGCAGGGCAAAGGTGTGGTAGAAATGATACTGTACGCCGGTCTGATATACCGTAAGCATTTCGGGGCTGAGTTTGGCTTTTAAACCGTGCGCACCGAAGGCACCGATCATAACACCCAGCGCGCCACTGACGGCTCCGAGGGAGAGGAAGAGTTTTGCGATGGTGTTCATATTGTCTCCTTATATGGCATGGGCATCCCGCCCGTGGTCATGGGCTGATGCCCATGCTACCTTGTTGGATCGATTACGCGGCCGATAAACAGAATGGTTCCGGTTGAGTTTTCGCGAATGAGGAAAAGGAAGGGGTGGTTGACGGTGAACGGAGTGGGTGCATTGTAAGCCCGCATAGCGATGGCAGTTGCACCCGCGGCTTCGGTACCTTCCTCATTCACTTCAATGAATGTTTGATGAATAGCCGTTCCGATGTATAGATTTTTTGATTCTTCCATGCCGGAGAAGTCGGCCTGACCTGAAAACGCGAGGGGCATGCCCATGTTAGCCAGTGCATCACTGAGTTCCAGCTTCCTCTCGAATTTAAATCTCGGTAATTGAACCTCTACCTCCTGTTCAATAAATTTCAGGTTGGCGATCCACATCGCACTCAACTTCTTTTCAAGCATTGGAAGTCCATTAACTTCTGCGGGCAGCAAAACGATCATGGAAAGTGCGCCCCCGTCGTAGGGGAGTTCCAACGCCTGGAAACTTTTTTCATGGGCCAGTTTAAAATCTTCGGTCTGTTTCATCATTTGAACGTTGATGGTTTCGCCGGGCTTAAGGGTGAAGGGCGCCGGATGTGTCGCTCCTTTCTTAAACTGGCTGGCCCAGTTCCCTTTAAAGTAGATTGCGTTTGCGAGCACGAGACGGGTTTGGGAATTGATCGCTCCCTCTTCGAGCAGATCCTGAATCTTGTCCTTCGTTTGATCTTCAACCCAGTGATTGATGTGCAGGCGTGCTCGTTCCGTTTTATTTCTGAAATCAACGGATCCAATGGCGCTTTTATAATACGTTGTCGTCATTTCAAGGTAGTCGGGCAGGAATGCGTAATCATTCTGAAACCAGAGGGAATTGGCAATATTGATCTGAATCTGCCCTTGATGTGCCGCATTCAACTGTTTCCGAAGATGGGAAAAAGCCGGGTGGGTTGCGCCTTGTCCGCCGAAGTGGAGGGTGCGGTTCACCTGTTCCGCTGTTTCGCCTCGCGCGCCGCCATAGACCATCGCGAATGCGGTTGAGATGGAGTAGGGCGAAAGGAAGAGGTTGCCCTCCTGCCGGGCCGTTTGCTTGTAGAGATCGATGGCGAGCTGGTTGATGGATTCGGCGGGATCGAATGCAACGGCCGTGCTTCCGGAGTTTGGTTTATTGTCGATTGCACTCGCAACGGAGGTTGCGATCATCATGCCGAGGAAAATAAACTGTTTGGCCGTTGAGTACATGTGATTTCCGACGTGGCACGGGCGTCCTGCCCGTGGTTCATGGGCGGGACGCCCATGCTACGATTCTTATTCGGCGGGCGTTTCCACCCATTCCAGATCAGAGATTTGCAGGGTGGCTTTATTGCCGGTTTGTTTGTCGAGCAGTTCGAGGTCTTTGGCGACCCACATGCCGTCCATCTTTTTGATGCTTTTGATTTTCATGCGGCGCAGCATTTTTTCTTTGGGGTTCAGCGTTTGGACTTCCAGCACCATGCCCATATATTTTTCGACCCAGAGGCGCACACTGTTTTCTGAATCAGGGATGGGAATATCAATGACGTATGCTTCGCGGTTAATCTTTTTTTCTTCGCCGACGAGTTTGGAGTTTGGCCACCAGAGCATCGAAAAACTGAGGTCCGCCCAGGTGAGGCCGGTGCCGAGAATGTCGGAGGTCGGCGAGTTCCCGGCATTGGAAAAGGTGTAGTACGGTTTGTCGTCCTTCCAGGTGATGGTCAACGATTCTTCATCGATCTGATAAAAGGCGGTCGCGGGGTCGGCCCCCCAATTCATCTCCATGTTTACCGGCAGGTTGGATTTGGTAAATCCGTTGCGTGTGCGGACTTTCAGGGAGCCGGTGAGTTTGATGGGGGCGGACGGCAGTTTTTGCTGCACCATCTGCAGAATTTCATCCGCCGCCGGCTGCTCCACCGCACCGCACGAAATAACACATAGAGCAAGAATGCTTAATACTAGGTTTTTCATTTTACCACCCACTTCGTTGGAGAACGCGGAAGCTCAGAGATTATATTCACTCTGCGTCTCAGTGCCTCCGTGGTTAGATTCTATTTTTCTTCAGACAGCTTCAGCGCGTAGCGCAGGGCCTGGTCGATATTTTTGACGGTTTTAAAGGTCAGTTTCTTTTTTACATCGTCCGGGATTTCATCGAGGTCGATCTTATTCTTTTCCGGCAGCATGATGTGTTTGATTCCGGCGCGGGATGCGGCGAGCACCTTTTCTTTCAGCCCGCCGATCGGCAATACCCGTCCGCGCAGAGAAATTTCGCCGGTCATAGCGAGGTCGGGGCGGATTGGCAGATCATTCAAAATGGAGAGGATTGCCAGCGAGATCGCGACGCCAGCCGATGGCCCGTCTTTCGGGGTGGCACCGGCCGGGACGTGGATATGGATATCGGAATGCGTGAAGATTTTCGGATCAATCTTAAAGGTTGAAGCATTTGCTTTGAGATAGCTGAGGGAGGCGCGGGCCGATTCTTTCATCACATCGCCGAGCGAGCCGGTGAGGATCAGTCCGCCCTTTCCGGGCATACGGGTGGCTTCGATGAAGAGAATATCGCCGCCGTAGGGCGTCCAGGCCAGACCGGTTACGACGCCGGGCATGGCGGCATTTTCCGCCACGTCTTTATCGATTTTAACCGGTCCGAGAAAGCCTTTGAGCTTGCGCGGAGTAACCACCACCGGGCGGGTTTTCCCTTCGGCAAAGCCGCGTGCAATTTTGCGGCAGACGTTGGCAATCTGGCGCTCGAGATTGCGTACACCGGCTTCGGCGGTATAGCCGCTGATGATGCCTTCGATTGCTTCTTTCTCGAATTTAGCCTGTCCTCGCTTGAGGCCGTGTTCACGAATGGCTTTCGGCACGAGATAGCGGCGGGCAATGGCGGTTTTTTCCTGAAGGGTGTAGCCGGAAATTCGGATGACTTCCATGCGGTCGCGCAGCGGCCCGGGAATGGTTTCGAGCATGTTGGCGGTGGTGATGAACAGGACTTTGGAAAGGTCGAACTGCACATCGAGGTAATGATCCTGGAAGGTGGAGTTCTGTTCGGGGTCGAGAACTTCAAGCAGGGCCGAGGAGGGATCGCCGCGGAAGTCTTTGCCGACTTTATCGATTTCGTCGAGCATGATGACCGGGTTGTTGGATCCGCAGCGGCGCAGGCTTTCGATAATACGGCCGGGCATGGATCCAATGTAGGTGCGGCGGTGTCCGCGGATTTCGGCTTCGTCGTGCATGCCGCCGAGCGACATACGGATGAATTCGCGACCGAGAGCGCGGGCGACGGATTTGCCGAGCGAGGTTTTTCCAACCCCTGGAGGGCCGGCGAGACAGAGGATCGGGCCCTTCATATCGCTCTTGAGTTTCAGAACGGAGAGATATTCGAGAATGCGCTCTTTTACTTTTTCGAGGCCGTAGTGGTCTTTATCGAGAATTTTCTGGGCGGCAAGAATGTCAAGATGGTCCTCCGTTGATTTCGACCACGGCAGCTCCGACATGACGTCGAGATAGGTGCGGATGACGCCGTGCTCCGGCGAGGCGGTCGGCACGGCTTTGAGCCGCTGCAGTTCTTTTTCGGCGGCTTCCTGTGCTTCGGGCGGCAGTTTGGCCTCTGCCAATTTTTTTTCGAGTTCCAGGATTTCGTTGGCCAGCGGGTCGTCCTGCCCCAGTTCATCCTGAATGGTTTTCAGCTGTTCGCGCAGGAAGATTTCGCGCTGCGTTTTGGTGAAGGTTTCGTGAACCTTGTTTTCAATTTTATTGCCCAACTTCAGGATCTGGTATTCCCGGTTCAGGAATTCC
This sequence comes from Pontiellaceae bacterium B1224, assembly GCA_029432815.1. Lineage (GTDB taxonomy): Bacteria > Verrucomicrobiota > Kiritimatiellia > Kiritimatiellales > Pontiellaceae > Pontiella. Next base: position 95,485 of record JAROBA010000020.1, read on the forward strand.
ATCAGCTTTTTCAACCGGTCATTCGGGCTGTTGTTGGCCAGCAGGTTTTGCCTGACTTCGGTCGGGATCGGAAGATTGGTGGCAATCAGGTCGGCCAGCTGAGACGGCGAATCCATGTTAAAAATAGCGACACTCAGTTCGTCGGGCAGGTTGGGCGTCATCGTGACAAGCTGTTGAAACTTTTCGGATGCGTTACGAGACAGCGCGGTGGACTCGAGGGTGTCTTCCTGTTGGCTTTCGATCATCCGGTAGTGGGCGGTCGGATATTCTTCCTCCTCGGTGAGCAGGTCAGTCATTTCACAGCGGGACATGCCTTCCACCAGCACGTGCGTTGAACCGTCGGGAAAGTTCAGCGTTTTAATGAGCCGGGCTACGCAGCCGACGCGATAGATGTCGTCTTTGGTCAGATTGGCTTCATCAATTTCATCTTTCCGCTGCAGGGCCGTGATGAAATGGGGTGATTTGGTGGATAGATCGGTGACCAGTTTTTTGGATTCATCCGTGGTGATGACCAGCGGGGCGACCATTTGCGGAAAAAGGACAAAATTTTTCAGGGGCATCACCGGCAGCAGGTCGGGCACCTCGGCTTCCGGGATGATTTCAATTTCAACGTCGTTCTGGTCTTCTTGTGCGCTCATATAAATCAGTTGTTTGTTAGGGGTTGGTAGTTATTTGCACAGTATGGCAGTTCGGTTCCAATGTCTGGAAAAATGCGAAAAAAATCCAATGGCTGGAAATTTCCAACCACTGGAAGCCGTCCGTTATGTCGAAGGTTCAGGCTATTGTGTCTTGATTTGGTAGTAAGCCGCAGGGTAGGTCGTCGGGAGAATCACCAGATTGGTGGTGCCGTCGCCAGGAAAGTTGGTGGCGGGGAGCCACGGACCGCTCACCAGATTGGTGCTCCATTCCACAATGTGCGTTGCGCCCGATTGTGAGAAGAAGGAAAGGCTCAGGTCTCCTCCGACAATCTCAGGCGGAAGGATGGTGACGGAGAGAGGGATGATGCCTCCTACAATGAAATCAGAGCTGGCCCGCGTGGTCAGCCGCGTCTCGGCGGTCCAGCTGGACAGCCCCGGATCGCTGATGTCGACGCCGGAAAAGCTGTTCAGCGACTGGGTTACGTAAAAGCGGTTGGTACCTGCATTCAGCGTGGTGCCGGACAACCAGTTTGTCGCCGTTCCCGAAAGCGAGGCCGAGGCGGAATTGGTCGGCGCTCCAAGGAGTGCAACGCTTACGTAGGTGCTGGAATAATCAGTGGTTCCGCCCCATGCATAATCTGTGTCGGCTGAGACTCCGGATGACCCGTGTGCGGGTGTAACGAGATTGATTTTCGGAATATCATTTGTAGTCAGTGAATTGACCGTAACGGTAAATTCATAGGGTAGACCTCCATCAAAGCTGATGGTCCAGTAGCCGGCTACGCATTCATCGATAGCATCCTGAAGGCTGGCGAAAATGGCCGAAGATGAGCCGCTGTCATCGCTTGAGCAGAGGCCGGTGGGTGATTCGATCTCGGCGGACGCCGAGGCATTTTGGGTGAAAGGATAAACAGAAAACGTACTAATGCCCTCGCTTAGGGTTCGCTGGAATTCCAGTACGATGGACGCGGTGAGCTCCGGAATAAAGGTTACTTCATCGAGGAAGGCGGCATTGTAATAGTTCTCGTCAGCCGGGTCGTCATTGTAGAAGGTCCATGAGAGATCGTTTTCTCCGGGTGGAAGTTCGATCTCGAAATAGTCCCAGGAATCGCCGTGTTCTCCGTAAATTCGCTCGCCATCTTCATATTCGAAATCGGAATTATAAATTGAAAATTCAACATAATCATCGCCATCGGCAATGATATTCCACCAGAAAGAGAGTGTTCCCGGTCCTTGAACCGTGGTTTCAATCCAGGATGCTTCATAAGGTGACGGCGAGCCGCTTTGAGCTGCATCTGTTCCGTCGTTGCTTTCTTCGCTTTGCGGGAACCATCCGCCATAGCCATCACTCGCGTCCGTATTCCAGTTCAACTGCGGTGCCTCAAGCGCTTCACCAAGCGGTGAACCACCACTGTCGGGAGCTGTGAAGTAGGAAAAGTCAGTGCTTTCCACAACGGCTGAAGCATTCCAGTTGGAGACTGATGTTCCGCCTATACTGTTCGTGGGATGGGAGATCGTAATTCCGCTGAAATCATTGGATTGGTAGGATATAAAGATCGTGTTATCCCCGGCCAAAACGGGGGAAGCCGGGGTCCAGCTGTTGATTGGAGCCGCCAGATTTACGTAGTTGCCGGGCTCTGGAGCTTGAAAGCCATTGTGAACCTGGATGTGAACTTGCGGTAGCAGCGAGGTGCTGGTCCATTCAATCAGAGGCTGATTGGTAGATATCACCGCGTAGTTTACAGGGTTGGTGATGGTGGTATCTCCAAACATGTTTGAGGTAACGCCCATGATACCTACCGAGAAGGCATACTGTTTTTCGGAAACATCGCCTACATTCAGCACCAGCGACCACAGTCCATTAGTACATTCAGCCAAAAGCGCAGAAAAGCTGAGGTTGGTATTACTGAAATCGCTCCAGTCTGAGTTTTGGAAGATGATTCCGTTGGGTGATTCAACCCGATGATAGGTTTCCGGCGTCGAGTCACCATAGGTAGACAGGTAGACGGAACCCTCAAACTCTCCACTATTGCGTTCAAGGGTTAGCGTCATATCGAGATTGGCAAGGGAACTATAGGGCAGCGCAAGGATAAGCAGCGTGGCCAACAGGCCGGACGTGGTGCGCAAAGGGTGTGCAACGATGGAGTGCTGAGTTTTTTTCACTTATATCTCCCTGATTAGATGTCGAACGTTCTCTTTCGTGCACTTTTGCGCGCAGAGGGGCTGAGGTCAAGAAATATGATAATAACGGTAATAATATAATAGTATTGTGCGATTAAGAGTGAAAAGGCCGGGTTTTCCGGCTTGAGGTATGCGGTGGGCAAGATCTCCTAATTTATATTATTACATCCCCGTTATTCATATAAACCATGGCGTAAATGCTGTGCGTAAATGTTGAATATAAGGAGGATCCAATGAATAAAAAAAGATGTTTTTGTTGAGATTAAACGAGCCATCGCGTATTAATTAATAATTATGAATCATAAAAGGCGATGGGCGGCGGAGCGGTTATTAAAATCGCCGGCGTGTCTGACGTATCGTGAAAAGCAGTCTTCCAATGATTGGAAGATTTTTTCGTTCGGTGCATCCTGCGTTGTTCAGGAAAAAGAAGATGAACCCATCCGGGAGATCCATTTTGACTAACGAACCGATTCAACTGTCACCGACCTATGCCTGGCGGGGTTACCTCGGCGGTGCTGAACTTCGCACCTTCCGCAATGAGCCGGGCACGACGGATGACCATTTTCCGGAGGACTGGCTGGCCTCCACCGTGCGGGCGCGCAACGGCGAAAACCAGCAGTCGGCCGATGAAGGATTGTCGAAGGTGATGGTGGATGGCGAGGCGATGCTGCTGACTGATTTAATCGCGATGAATCCGCAGTGGTTCTGGGGAAAACAGACGCCGCCGGTGGGTGCATTGGGGCAGACCGGCGTGCTGATTAAGCTGCTCGATTCCAGTGTGCGCCTGCATCTGCAGGCCCATCCGGATAAAAAATTTGTGGCTGAACATTTCGGCGGGAATGCGGGAAAGACGGAGTGCTGGTATATCCTCGCGGTCCGAGAGAACGATGCCTTTGTCTATCTCGGTTTTCAGCATGCACCGACGCAGAATGAATGGGCCCGGATGGTACGGGAACAGGATCTGGATGGTATGCGCGCGTGCTTTGAAAAAATTCCGGTCAAGCCGGGCGATTGCCTGATGGTTCCGGCGGGCGTTCCGCACGCCATCGGTGAAGGCGTTTTCATGATTGAACTGCAGGAGCCGACTGATTGGGTAGTGCGTTGCGAGTTCAGTGCCGGCGGGCATGTGCTGCCGCACGATGCGCGTTTTATGGGACTGGAACTCGAAGACGTGCTGCCGCTTTTTGACTATAAGGAATACGCGTTGGATACGGTCTATAAGGAACTGCTGCAGTTGCCGGATGTGCTGCGCAAATCGGCCTCATTTGTGGAGGAGCGGATCATTGATCTGAAACACCAATCGTTCTTCCGGTTGCGGCGATTGTACGGGACCGGCCCGGCCGAATGGCAGGGCGGTGAGCCGATGGTGCTGATTGCTTTGAAAGGCTCCGGCCAACTGAACGGTGCGGCGGTGAGCGCGGGCGAAACCTGGTTGCTGCCGGGAGCGGTGTCGGAATGGAAATGGACGGACGTTTCCAGGCATTGGAACTTTTTGCTGGCGCAACCACCGGTTCAATAGAGAGGGAAACGTATGCTGACGATTTATGACTATGTGGTGATTGGGTTCTTCTTCCTATTCATGCTTTCGCTGGGACCGATCTTTAAGCATTTCAGTAAAAACGACAGCGACTTTTTCCGCGGCGGCGCACAGATGCTCTGGTGGATGGTCGGCGGTTCGGCGTTCATGACGCAGTTCAGCGCGTGGACCTTTACCGGTGCGGCAAGCAAGGCCTATCAGGGCGGCACGCTGGTGGCACTGATCTTTTTTGCCAATGCGGTCGGCTTCTTTATTAACTTCATCTGGTTCGCGCCTCGTTTCCGCCGTATGCGGATTGTTTCGCCGATCGAGTCGGTGCTCGAGCGCTTCGGTCCGGTCAATGAACAGGTGTTTACATAGCTGCAGATTCCCATGAGTCTGGTGTATGCATCAATCTGGCTGAACGGATTGGCAGTATTCGCGTCGGCGGTATTCGGGTTTCCGATGGAACCGACGATCTGGGTGGTCGGAATTGTGGTGATTGTGCTCTCCGTGGCCGGCTGACCCGGATCAGGGCCTCTTCGTCGACCACCATGCCTCGGCCTACGTTCACAAAGACCGCCTGCTCGGGAAGGAGGATCAGCAATTCTTCGCCGACGAGGTGATAATTATCCGGTTTGCCCGGGGCCAGTTCCACCAGAACATCGGAGGTAGAAAAGAGCTCTTCGAGGGTTTCGGCCCGGTGAACGCCCAGTTCTTTGTACATTGCGTCCGGGACGCTGGGCGAGTAGGCCGAAATCTCGACATTGAACGGCTCTAGAAGTTTAACCAGATCGCGCCCGATGGCACCCAGACCGTGCAGGCCGACCCGGCGGTGGAACAGGCTGAGGGTGTCGGGATGTCTTCCGACCTTCCACTCTCCCCGGGTGTGTATGGCCAGCTGCCAGTTACTGACCCGCCGCAGGGTGGCGAGAATCATCAGCAGGGCGCACTCGGCAACGGTGTTGCTTACAATGGCACCCCAGTTGGTAACGATCAGACCGTTTTTGATTAAATCGCGCGGGATCAGGGTGCGGATCGAGCCGCAGAGATAGTTGACATATTTCAGGTGAGACGTTGCTTCGGCGGGAAAGGTCGGGGTTTCCCAGGCGCAAATCACGATTTTGGCCGATGCTGAGCGAGAAGCTCCTTCCACTCCGGGTCGGAGACGGGGGCTTCAATATGGACGGCGTTGGGAAGGAGCGCTACCAGTTGCTGATTGAGCGGTTCGGGAAGAAATTCCATTTTCTCCTGTGCCGTCATGATAATGAGAGTTGCAGGCGTGGTGCTTGAGTTTAAATTCATAATTATTATAGGGCGTTGTTCCGGTTTTTTCAATTGAAAACTGCTGAAAATTTGTGGTATACCGTGTTTCGGTATTCATAAATATTTTTAAAAAGGTGTCATTAAGGATTTAAATGAAAAACCGTATTTCCCAAAGTCAGATTGCTAAGGAGCTGGGCGTTTCTCAGTCGCTGGTCTCGCTGGTGCTGAATGGTCGCCGCGATAATGTCTCGGACGATTCTTATAATCGAATCTGGTCGCTGGCCGATGAAAAAGGCTATGTGCCGCGCGGAATGCAGCCGAATCATGCGCCTGGTGTTCGCAGCAGTTATGTGGGGGTGGTTCTGAGACCGGAACTTAAACTCGCCAACTTGAGCAATACCTTCAGCCATGTGCATCAGGGATTGTTCACCGTGTTGCAGCAATCGCACATCAGCACAACCTTTCTGGGCGGCGAAGGCGATCTGGATGAAAAAATGCTCTATGAGCTGCTCCGGCGGCGTGATCCGTTGCTGGGGATCGTGGTCTATGGCGAGGTTAAGGAGGCTTTCCTGCGGGCGCTTGGAGAGCTTGGTGTGGAAGTGCTTACGGTATATGCCAATGCGCCGGGGCTTTGCCATTCGGTGCTGCCGAACGAGAAACAGGCCCTTGAACAGCTGGTGGATCATCTGGTTAAGCTGGGTCATACCCGGTTTGCATTTCTGGGCGGTAATATGAATCTTGGATGCAATCATGCCCGTTTGGCCGCGCTCCGGGAATCGTTGGCGACAAGAAATCTCCAGTTGGATGAGCGCAATGTCATGAATGTGGCGAAGGGAGATCGGCAGGAAGGATTTGATTGTGCAGAGGAGCTGGTGGCCCGAACTGCTGGGTCCGAAGCGCCCACCGCTTGGGTTTGCTATAATGGGCTGATGGCCAGAGGAGCCTTGCAGTTTGCTATGTTGCAGGGTATTCGAATTCCTCAGGATATCAGTCTGGTGGCGATTGACCGAACGCGGGTCTGCAACGAAATCCATCCTTTCATGACCAGTGCCGGAAGCGATCCACAGGTGATTGGCGAAGAGGCGGCGAAATTGCTCTGCAGGGCGAGTGACGGGGCCCGCCATGGCGAAAAAATTTATACCGATCTGGTGGTCCCGTCCTCCTTCGATGCGGGCGAGACCAGTGGAGACTGTCCGAAGTAGCGCTGGAGCCTGTGCGGGGCTACCTGATCATCGTCACGGACAAACGCGGGGAAATCGTCACCTACAAGGCCTCAAATGAGTTTTTGTATGAAAACCGCGAAAACCTGAGAAAACTGATTCCCAATACACATTTCAATAAGGAATGTGTGCGGGTCATTCCGGCCCGGCCGACTGAAGACAACCGCGGCCCGGGCGCCATTGATGGCCGCTAGGTTCAGCGCCGCATCCGAATTCTTCAGCAGGCACCGTTTTTTCTGGGCCCGACCGGTTGAAAAGGGTTTACTCTTTCGAGATATGTCAAAGAAAGGGTGCGCATGCTTTCACAGGTTAATTCAGGGGCCGTGGTTGGGATCGAAGCCTATCCGGTTGAGATCGAGGTCAACGCCGGGCACGGCGAGCCGAAGGTGGTAATCGTCGGGCTTCCCGACGCCGCCGTCAAAGAAAGTTCCGACCGCGTCTGGACCGCGCTGATCAATTCCGGTTTCCGCCCGCCCATGGGCCGCACCACCATCAACCTCGCCCCGGCCGATATGAAAAAAGAGGGCCCGAGTTTTGATCTGCCCATTGCCATCGGCATCATTGCTGCACTCGATGATATGTCGTCCGAGCTGCTTCCAAGGATTGGAATCGTTGGCGAGCTGGCGCTCAGCGGAGCCGTCCGGAAAGTCCGCGGCATTCTGCCCATCACACTCATGGCCCGAGCCGCCGGGCTGAAAGCCATCATGGTTCCGGCCGAGAATGCCGAAGAAGCGGCGGTGGTCGATGGCATTAAAGTGTTCCCGGTTAAAAATCTGCGCGAAGCCGCCGATTTCCTGAACCAGGACCTGAAGCTCGCGCCGTATGAATTGGACATCAAATCCGTCTTCGAAGCCAACAGTCTCTATGAAGACGACTTCGCCGATGTGAAAGGGCAGGAGTTTGCCAAGCGCGCTATTGAAGTCGGAATTTGCGGCGGACATAATTTACTTTTGCTCGGCCCTCCAGGGACGGGGAAAAGTATGCTGGCCAAACGCATCCCGTCCATTCTCCCGAATATGACGCTGGACGAAGCGCTGGAGACGACGAAGATTCATTCCATTTGCGGATCATTAAAATCGCATCAGGCGCTGGTCGCCACACGCCCGTTTCACTCGCCGCATCACACCATTTCCGACGCCGGTCTGCTCGGCGGCGGAACCAACCCCATGCCCGGCGCCGTCAGCCTCGCGCATAACGGCGTTCTCTTTCTCGATGAGCTACCCGAATTTCAGCGCAGTGTGCTCGAAGTGATGCGGCAACCGCTGGAAGACGGCGAAGTCACGATTGCCCGCGCCGCCGCCAGCGTTACCTATCCCTGCCGATTCATGCTCGTGGCCGCCATGAACCCGTGCCCCTGCGGCTATCAGACCGATCCCAAACGCGAGTGCCGCTGCTCGCCCACGCAGATTGCGCGCTATCGCTCCAAAATTTCCGGCCCGCTACTCGACCGCATCGATATTCATGTGGAAGTCCCGGCCATTGACTACGAACAGCTGACCAAACTCGAAAAAGGCGAGCCCTCTTCCAAGGTTCGGAAACGCGTCGTCCGCGCCCGCGAAATTCAGCAGGAGCGCTATAAAGATCAACCCGGCACCCACTGCAACGCCAACATGCGCAGCAAAAAACTGCATCAGATCTGCCGTATGGAACCCGACGCCGAGCAGATTTTAAAAGCGGCGATGAGCGATCTCAACTTCAGCGCCCGCGCCTACGATCGGATTCTCAAAGTATCCCGCACCATCGCCGACCTCGCCGAATCAGAAATCATTCAGTCGCACCACATTTCCGAAGCCATCCAATACCGCACGCTCGATCGGCAGCTGTGGGTTTAATATGCATAACGAAAAAATAGATGCTATGTGGGGGTTTACATCGGCCTTATAATCCTTTGATACACAACTAACAAAGGAGGCATGAATGACGACTACCCCGCATAGCGAAG
>JAROBA010000021.1 GCA_029432815.1 Pontiellaceae bacterium B1224
TGTATACACCAAGATAATTCAAGTTAAAGTCACTTATTTTTACCGAATCTACGGGGGTTTTTTGTATGGAAGGAGCCCTTAAGGAAGTGCCATTCGGGTCAGGCCCGTAATCTAGTAATCCATGGTCGTGGTCAGTCCGCCGAAGTAATGCTTTTGGTATTGCCGTTCCTTTCAGTCACTACCGATTTCATCGGTCTCGCTACGCGTCCCCGCGCCCCTTTCCTATCTAAATTTCCGTGGTTGAGCCTGCTCGGTAGACAGCGGTTGCGGTCTACCTTTTCCAAGCATTGGAACTTTGTTTGCAAAAAAATGGTCCTGTCATTTCATGGTCCTGTTAAAAATGAATCCCGCCTGCACTGTTAATCCAGATTGCCGTAATAATTTGCTGACGTCCTGTGAATAGGGGACTAACTCACCGCGCTAGATGAAATGTAATAATCCTGTATACGGGGGATTAACAGGTTTATAGATCCCTGTAGTTTATAGGTCTGAATCAATGTGTAGACCAAGGAACGGATATGAAATGGATAGTATTAATTTTTGGCGTACTTGCATCGCAGCTCGCAGGTGCTGCTTCCGCAGAAACAGAGATCGACTATGAAGCATTTCTGAATCGGCAGGATATGCTCTGGGATCGAGTGCCGAACCGCTGGGAAGTTTCGCCGTATACCGGAAACGGTAATGTCGGCTTTCTTTTTTATCAGGCGAAGGGCGAAGCGAAGAATGTGATTTCAATCTATGCGGGGCGGCACGATTATTACGATCATCGTGCGCCGCACGACGGAAATGAAAACCTGTGGATCTATCGCAGTCGTTTGCCGCTGGGCCATTTTAATCTGGAATCGAATGGCGATGTTCTGGATGCCGACCTGCGGTTGGACCTGTGGAATGCCGAACTGACGGGATCGATTACGACCTCGAAAGGATCGTATGCCGTGCGCGGCTTTTCGCATGCACTCATCGACGTGATCTATTTTGAGACCGATGCATCCGAGGGTGAATCGATTCAGATCAGCTGGCATCCGGAGGTGCCTTTTGCACCGGTGCGGGCGACTCTGGATGCGGGCGGCGGACCCAAGGGCGGGAGCTGGGATCGGATGCGCACGGCTCCCTATGAGCTGCCGCCGGAGCCGACGATTAGTACCGAAAAAAACGTCACGCTCTGTTTCCAACCGCTGTACGAAAACCGCGGGGAAACCACAACGGGGTGGGAAGTGATCGGCGAGCCGGACGCAACGCAGATTTTGCTCGCGAGTATTTACCATAGTTTCCCGGAACACGACAGTCGGGAAAAGGTGAAACAGAATCTGTTGAAGGCCGATGAGATGCTGGCGGAGCAGTCGTTTATTCCGACGCATCAGCAGTGGTGGCATGACTACTATCCGCTCAGTTTCCTGACCATCAACGATCCGGAGAAAGAAGCCTTTTACTGGATTCAGATGTATAAGTTTGCATCGGCCACGCGTGGCAACGGGCCGGTGATGGATCTGATGGGGCCGTGGTATCACAAAACCTTCTGGCCGATGGTCTGGGGCGACCTGAATGTGGAGCTGCAGTATTGGACGCATCTGACGGCCAACCGTCTGGATGCGGGTTCTTCGCTATGCAACTGGTTCGATAAAAACGAACAGAACCTTTATGGCAATGTACCGGATCATTGGGAAGACAGCATGGGGCTTTCCACCTGTTTTCCGCAGGATCTGGTGGGCAGTCAGGGCGGCAGTGTGCCGGATATGCTCTGCTGGATTCTGCATAACTATTGGCTGCACTGTGATTTTGCAGGGGATCGGGAACGCATGCGCGATGGGCTGTATCCGAAGCTGAAGGCGACCATGAACAGCTACATCAATTATCTGAACGATAATCCGCTGGAATCCGAGGATGGGAAAATTCATATCAAGAAAAGCTGGTCGCCCGAATATCCGGGCGGGCGCGGGCAGGACGTGAATTTTACGATCGGTCTGATGCGCTGGAATCTGCAGACGTTGCTGGCAATTAATGAAGAGCATAATCTGAATGATCCGCAGGCTGCGGAATGGCAGGAGATGCTGGATAACCTGGTTGAGTTTCAGATTGATGAAGACGGGCTGCGGATCGGTGCGGCCATTCCGTTTGATAAACCGCACCGTCACTATTCCCATCTGCTGCCGTTCTATCCGCTGGCCGTGCTGACGCCGGATACGCCGGAGGGCAGTGAGCTGCTGCGTACCTCGTTGGATCATTGGCTGGACGTAACGTTTAACCGGGAAAAGAAAGATACCGCGATGTCGGTCACGGGATATACCGCCACGGGCGCGGCCTCGATGTATGCCTGGCTGGGCGATGAAGATCAGGCCTATCACTACCTCGATTTTCTGATCAAACACGATCGGGTTTCCCCGACCACGATGTATGCGGAGGGTAATCCTGTGATTGAAAGCCCGCTCTCTTTTGCCACCTGCATTCACGATATGCTGCTGCAGAGCTGGGGCGGGAAGATTCGCGTTTTCCCGGCGGTACCGGAGGTCTGGGGCGATGTTGCCTTTAAGGATTTCCGGACGCAGGGCGCATTCCTGGTGAGTGCCAAGAAGGAAGCCGGTATCACGCAGTTTGTTGAGGTGGAAAGTCTGATCGGTTCGCCCTGTTTTGTGCAGACCGATATTCCGAAGCCGAAGATTTTCATTAACGGCGAGCCCGCCAAAAAGAAACAGGTCCGCGTGTTGGATGGCGGCATGTTTCAGATCGCCCTTCAGCAGGGCGACACGGTTGTTTTTACCCCCGTTGCGCTAGAGGAAACTGATTTTACAATTCGGCCGATTGCGGTTGCAGATGAAAGTAAAAATCTTTTTGGTCTGAGCGAAAAAACCGAGCGGCTTCCCGGGCATCAGCATTATTATAAAAAATAGAGACCCAATAAAAAGATGGCAAACGAAGGAACGCATGACTAAACAACTGAAACAAAAAATCGTGTTGGGAATGTGCAGTGCATTTACACTAAGTACTGTGGCGGGCAATCCGATTCTGAAAGAGACCGATCCTGCATTTCTCTACGCGGCGGATTCTGCCGCAGAGGTTTTTGATGGGAAGGTTTATGTCTACTGCTCGCACGATCAGCCGGATGCAAAGGGGTATTCCTCCATGCAGGATTATATGATCCTCGAGTCGTCGGACATGACGAACTGGATCAATCACGGTGTGGTGCTTCGTCCGCGAACGGACGCGGGTTTTGAATATGCAGACGGGCAGATGAATGCGCCGGACTGTGCCTATAAAGATGGCTGGTATTATTGGTATTTCCCCTACAACAAAACCTACGTCGGGGTTGCGAAAAGCGAGTCTCCTATCGGGCCATGGGAATCGGCTGTTAGCACGAATATGGCCGTCATTTTTGATCCGACGGTTTTTGTGGACGACGATGGGCAGGCCTACATCTATGGCAATGACCTCAAGGTGCGGTTCAAGAAGGGACCGACGTATATCTACGGAGCAAAGCTCAAAGACAATATGATCGAGCTCGACGGTCCGTGGCATCGGCTTGCTGCAGAGAACGTCTCGGAAGCAGTGACCGTTTTCAAACGCGACGGGGTTTACTATTTCATGGCCAGACGGGGTTGGGATGAAACGGCGTATTGGATGGCGGATAATCCGTTGCCGTATCCGGAGAATCCGGAACGTCCGAAGAACCCCATTCACAACGACCCGGAAACCGGCTACGCATCCTATAAAGGATTGATTACAGGAAAAGAAAATCATGCGGTGAATGCGCCGGCGCACATGTCGGCCATAGAATTCAAGGACGACTGGTATTTCTTCTACCATCGCGGCGATGTTAACAGCGGGTCCGGCAACCGCCGCTCCGCCTGCGTCGACCGGATGTATTTCAATGAGGATGGCACCATTAAACCGATTGTTTACACGCTGGATGAAGGAATGAACGATGCATCGTCGGAGAATCCGCGCGGGGTTGGGACGAGTCATCTGGAAGCGGAAGGGTTTAAAAATCAGTCCGGTATCAAGGTTGAGGGATGTCGGGACATCGGTGACGGCAAGCAACTCGGTTTCATCAATAACGGGGACTGGGTTTCCTATGCGAAGGTTGATTTTGGGAACGAATCCAGAAAGGGCATTCCGCTGTATGTCCGGGCTTCGAGCAAAAACAAAGGCGGTACAATTGAGTTCCGGCTGAACAGCGAAACCGGCCCCGTTGTTGGAACGGTGGCGGTGAAAGGAACGGGCGGATGGGAAACGTATGAAACCGTTGACGGAACTCTGTCGGGCGTGAGCGGAGTTCAGGATCTCTATCTGACCTTCAGCGGTGGCGAAGGCAACCTGCTGAATCTGAACTGGATTGAATGGACGCCCGCTTCCGGTAAATAGGCGGAACTCAGAAGGTGGGTTGGAGATGAAAATGAATAAAAAGTCAGTCGTATTAGCGCTGGGCCTGATCGTTGCAACCAGTTTTGCAGAGCGCGCAAAACCTAATGTGATTTTCATCAAGACCGATGATCAGCGGTTCGATTCGCTGAGTATGACCGGGCATCCGGTCACAAAAACCCCGAACATTGACCGGTTGGCGAAGGAGGGGGTGTTTTTTGAAAACGCCTTTATCACCAGTCCGATCTGCGGGCCGAGCCGCGCCAATTTTATGACGGGGCAGTGGGAGCGTAAAAACCGGTTGGGGTTCCACTATGTTTCTAAAAATGTCATGCCGTACGAGGTGTTCGATAACAGCTGGCTGATGCGTCTGAAGGCGGCGGGTTATTTTACGGGCTACATTGGAAAGAACCATGTGACGGTGGGCGCGAATAAAGAACGAAACCGCTACATGCAGGAAAATATTGATTTCTGCTATATGCGGAGCGGTCATCTTGGTTTTGATCTGCACAGCAAGCAGGAGTTCCAGAACTTGAAAAACTCCAGTCAGGTGGAAGGGCTCTACGAAGCGACTGAGGTGTTCATGCGCTCGGGCGAAGACAGGGACTATTTCTTTGAGAATGCCCAGGATTCGATGAAGGATTTTCTGCATAAGCGGAATCCCGCACAACCGTTTTGTCTGTCGATCAATTTTAATCTGCCGCACGAGGCGAGTATCGGCGGGATGGGCGGAAAAGAGAGCGATCCTGAAATGTATAAATCGCTCTACAACGAGGTGCGGGATCGACAGCCGATGCCGGTCGGATATCCGAATCCGGTGTCGCTTCCGATGGATGTTTTCACGCAGGACGAGCTGATGGGGTACTACCAAAACCTCAATAAAGGAAAACTGATCGAAAAGAAAACCCGCATGTCCCGCGCGGTTACAGCCATTGATGGTTTTGTCGGGAAGCTCCGCGACGATCTGGAGGAGCTGGGCGTGGCGGAGAATACGATTCTGGTGTTTGCATCGGACCACGGGCTGATGCTCGGCGAACACGGGCTGGGCGGAAAAACCTTTCTCTATGAAGAGTCGCTGCGGATTCCGATGATTTTTTACTCCCCGTATTTCCCCGCAAAGATTCAGGGAATGGTCGTTGACGAATTGGTGGTCGGTCAGGATCTGCCCGCCACGATACTGGAGCTCTGCGGCGTTCCGGTTCCTGAGACCTATCAGGGGCAGAGCATGGTCCCGCTGATTGCCGGGAAAAAGGTGGAGTGGCGCGAAGAGGTCTTCTGCGAAAACCTGTTCACCGATCAGGGCTATCCGCGCATGGAAGCGGTACGCGGAACGGAGTGGAAATATATCCGCTATTTCTCGAAAGAGAATGACCGCAAACAATATTTGCCTGACGCCTCGATCGAAGGCGAACAGCCCATTTATGAGGAGCTGTTTAATTTGAAAGACGACCCGAAAGAGCAGAACAATCTTGCGGCAAATCCGGAATACAAAAACGTGCTGGATCAATATCGGACCCGGTGCCAGGAACTGGTGACAGAGTTGGCTGAATAAGCAACGTACTTTTCATTTCATCCCCTAAACACAGGATAGACGATTTTTGTCCTCCGCTTACTATATTCCAAACCTTGGAAAGAAGTCCTCTTTGTGTTGAGGGGCCGGGTTCCAATGTTTGGAACTTTTGAGGGGGATTAGAGATATGAAGAAACGTTTTTTTGCCAATCACGCCAAATCCAGCGCGGCACTGGTCAGTCTGGGTATCCATGCGGTTTTGATTGTGGTGGCCTTGTCGTTTGTTGCGGTGACGGTGATTAACAAGGAGGATGCCAAATTCGAGGCCAAACCGGTCAGCCGACCGAAGATGAACCTGCGTAAGTTACAGGTGCCAGTAAACATTAAGAAAAAGGTTCAAAAACCGAAATTACGCAAACGCATTGTCGTACAGCCGAAATTGAACAAGACGATGCCGGATATTAAAATGCCGGAAATTACCGGTGTGAAAGGTGGGCTTGGCAATGCAGCCGGCGATGGACTTGGAGGTGCGGGCGCGCTGGGTTTTTCGATGCCGGAAATCGAGCTGTTTGGTATTAAGGGCAAGGGGGAGAAAATATTCATCATTCTCGATTCCACGCCCTGGATTATGTACGACGAGCTGGGTGGGATTCCGGCCTACACCTTGATTAAGCAGGAGCTGGTAAAAATTCTGGGTAACTTAAATTCAACCGTAGTGTTCAATGTTGCGGTGTATGGACATCAGACCGGTTCCTATACACTTTTTCCGGGCATGGTGCCGGCAACGTCCGATAATGTCGCGAAAGTTGAAGAGTGGCTTCAGCCGCTGAATGCGGTTAAAGCGGGAGGATATGGAACCAAAACGCTGGGGCCGGGCGGTAAAAAAATTGAGGGAGATGACCTCGTTGTTGAGCCGTTGAAAGGGGTGAACCACTGGAGTGAACCTGCAATGTTTGCCATGCAGCAACAGGCGGACACGGTCTTTGTTCTGGCGCATGGCTGGGGGCATCTGTTGTATGATATTGCTCCGCGTAAACCGTGGAGCGAAGCGAAAATGGCCCGGTTCAGAGAAATACAGCAGCAGGCGAAGGAGAAACTGGCCGAGGAAAATCGAAAAAGAAAGGCCAACGGGCAGCCGGAACGCGTGCTGGTGGGCTACTCAATCGTGAAAGAGTATTTTCCCGGAACGGAAACACCTCCTTTGCCGGAACGCCATTGGTATACGCCTAAGGAAATGGCACAAGCCTATGTGAACCAAAGAAAAATAAGTGCGGCGAAAGAACAGATCAATACGATAAGAGGCAGTAAAAAGGATAAGTTTACGCTGAATGTGGTGCAGTTTGTGCCAAAGGAAGGTGCAGATGGAAAGGATGCTGAGCGTTTTAAACAAGTGACTTCCTTATTGAACGGTGAGTATCGGGCACTACCCGGAATGGAAGCCATTGAGTCGGCTCTTTCGTCGGACTAAGAGCATGGTTTCTGGCTGAAAGTTTCCAATCATTGGAAAATGGAGAGCTATGATGTTGAAGATAAAAGCAATAGCACTGTTCGTGTTCAGTCTCGTTGGGTTGACGGTGGCGTCAGCACGGGAAACGCTTCCGCCTTTGGCAGATGGGGCTGCGCCGCAAACCTATGATGAATTGTGGGCCGGTTTCGATCCGCAGGCGGAGCCGTTGGATGTTGAGATTCTGAAAGAGTGGGAAGAAGACGGTGTGGTAATGAAGGTGCTGCGCTATCGCATTGGTATATTTAAAGGCAAGAAGTCCATGATGGCCGCCGTCTACGGATTTCCAAAGGGTGGAAAAAAACTGCCCGGACTGGTGCAGATCCACGGAGGCGGACAGTATGCTCACGCTAATGCGGTGTTCACCAATGCGAAACGAGGATACGCCACGATTTCCATTTCCTGGGCGGGCCGGATCGATGCACCGGACTACAAGGTTCGGCCGGATACGGTGAAACTCTTCTGGGAAAATAAAACGGACGACCCCGACTATAAACTGATCACAGATTGGGGCGCATTGGATGCATACCATGCACCGACCCGAAGCGGGCTGAGTTCCTTCGGAAATACGAAGCCTTCGGAGTGGACGCTGGACTCGATTGATTCCTCGCGAAACAATCAGTGGTTTCTATGCACGATTGGGGCGCGCCGCGCGCTGACTTTTCTGGAACAACAGCCGGAGGTGGATGGAAACCGTTTGGGCGTATACGGACATTCCATGGGCGGAAAACTGACGGTGTTGACGGCCGGCTCCGATTCGCGGGTCAAGGCCGCCGCGCCTTCTTGCGGGGGGATCAGCGGGCGTGACGGGGACAGCCTGCTTTCCGATGCGGTGTATCTTCAGCGAATTTCCTGCCCGATCATGTTCCTGAGCCCAGCCAATGATTTTCATGGACGCATTAACGATCTGCAAACGGCGGTAACGGAAATACAAACCGCCGAGTGGCGCGTCACCTGTGCCGCGCATCACAATCATCAGGACACGGCTGGTTATGAAGTCGCCACCCAGATCTGGTTCGATCAGTTTTTAAAGGGAACATTTGAGTGTCCGGAAACGCCGCAAACCGAACTCCGTCTATCTGGCGGGACACCGGTCTGTGCGGTCCGCCCGGATGATTTGAGAACCATTAAGTCGGTGGACATCTTCTACACGCAGCAGGGGCAGATAGATGGTTTGAAAGATGATCGGGAAAATACGAAGGCTCGTTTCTGGCATTGCGGGAATACCGTGAAGAACGGAAGCACATGGATAGGGGAACTTCCGATTGGCAGTCTGGAAAAACCACTATGGGTTTATGCCAATGTTGTCTATGCACTGGATGAACCGGTCACGGGTGCCGGCTATTATTATCGAACCTATACCACCGATCAGTTTAACCTTTCGTCTTTAATGGTGATGGTGCTGCCGGAGGATTTAAAAGCGGCAGGCGTGAAAGCAACGCTGCAACCATCGCTTCTGATTGAAACGTTTCAGGGAGACTGGGAGAAGGAGTGGTTTACTTACCGACCGGAAGAGTGGCCGCTTAAGACCCATAAGGTTTATGATCCGGTCTATGCCGCTCCCGAAGGAGCAAAGCTGGCGTTTGAAGTACGTTCGGCAGAACCGAATAAGCTGGTGGTCGGCATGGATCAATATGCGGTAGAGGTGGAGCTGAAAGGCGGCGAAGATTGGCATCAGGTTGTGCTTACGCTGGCCGACTTCAGGGATGTTTCCGGCGAACCGCTGCATGATTGGGGCGGGATTCGGGAGCTTCGACTCGGGGACAAGGAAAAGCTGCAGGATAAGAAAAAAAATCTGAAGCTGGAATTTGGTGGCAGATGGAACGATGCCGCTCCCGAATTTCGCAACCTGCAGTGGGTTCAGTAGTGGAATTGATGAATATTTTAAGGAGACACAATGAATATTAAGAAAGCTGTTCTAGGGATAATGTTTGCGACCGTCATGCATGTTTCAGCGGATTCGAAACCCAACATTCTGTTCATTTTTACGGATGATTGGGGGTGGGGCGATCTGAGCTGCCACGGACATCCTTATGTCAAAACGCCGAACATTGATCGACTCGCAGAAGAGGGGACTGATTTTACCCGGTTCACCGTGGCCAGCGGCGTATGCTCTCCGAGCCGTACGGCCGTGGTGACCGGGCATTTTCCGGCTCGCTACAACATTGACGGCCACTTCGCCTGGGTGCCGTCGAATGAAAAGCGCAACATGCCGGACTGGTTGGCGCTGGATGCTCCGTTTCTTCCGCGCTTTCTGAAAAATGCGGGTTATGCCACGGCCCACTTTGGGAAATGGCATCTCTCCAATAATATGATTCCGGATTCACCGGCACCGGGCGAGTATGGCTACGATGTCTATGGCGCGTTCAACTGTTCCGGTGAACAAATGCCGGTGCATGAGGATGCCGACAACGCCATCGCCTTCATGGAACAATGCAAGCAGGATGGAAAACCTTTCTTCATCAACCTCTGGATGCATGAACCGCATACCCCGTTCCATACAGTTCCGAAATATCGCTGGCGTTTCCAGGAGTTGGAAGAAGCGGACAACATCTACGCTTCGGTCCTGTCGCACGCAGACGACCGGATCGGCGAAATGCTTGACGCATTGGACGAACTGGGTCTGGCCGAAAATACGCTGGTAGTGTTCAGCTCGGACAATGGCCCGGCTCGATCGGCATCCCCGCAGGAACCCGAGTTGTCGTATGACAGTGCGACGGGGCCTGGGTTCGGCATCGGGGCTTCCAAAGGAACCACAGGTGGCCGAAAAGCCTACAAAGCCTCCCTGTTCGAAGGCGGGATCGGGGTTCCATTCATTGTGCGTTGGCCGGGCAAGGTGGCGGCCGGACAGGTGGATGAGGTTTCTCTGATATCGGCCGTTGATCTGCTGCCAACCTTTTGCGAAGTGGCCGGAGCCGAACTGCCGGCTTCCTACGAACCGGACGGAGTCAGTCAGGTGAAAACGCTGATGGGAACAGAAAGTTCCAAACGTTGGAAACCGCTGTTCTGGAAAATGGACCATGGCTGGCCGCCGCAGAAAAGTCGGCCTGATCATTGGGTGTCCTATGCAGTGGTTGACCAGCAGTGGAAGCTGGTGGCCAACAACGATCTTTCCTACGTTGAACTCTACGACATTTCAGCCGATCCCTTTGAGCAGAATGACCTCGCCAAAGAGAACCCGGAAGCCGTATCGGAGCTGATTAAACAGATCCAGCAATGGCAGAAGACCCTTCCGGCCAAACCGACCGGCGATGTTTTTTCCAATGAGCGGAAAAAATAAGGGTTCCTTTCTCATTCAAATAGAGGATAGGCAGTTTGCAGATGCAGGATACACTGGGTGTTGAATTGATTTAACTCAGGAGTAGACCATGCATTGCCGTACCATTCTAATTGCTTTCATCACCGTGTTTGTTCTGGGCGTTTTGACGAGCGTTCAAGCTGTATCAATCAACGGGGATACGCCCTGGATTGTCATGGCGGATGATTTTGAAAACCCAGCCATCCAGGAGGCCATACGCGATGCGGAGCGCGATTGGTATAAGGTATTCGGCTATCCGCCGGTCATCTTTAAAAATGATACGCGGTCAAGCTGGGATGGTCCGGTCATTCTGTTCGGCTCCGCTGAAAGCACGGAGAAACTGATCGACAGCCAGCTGCCGGAAGGCGCGGAGCAACACCGCCTGTTTTTCGGGAAGGTTAAAAACAATCAGGCCATCGTAGCCACGGGGTCCGATACGCGCGGAACCATTTATGCCATCTACACGTTTTGTGAGCGCATACTCGGCATTGATCCGATGTATGTCTTCACGGACAATGTACCTCAAATGCGCCGTGAAATTGAGATCACGGCTGAGATGGCATACACCTCAAAAAAACCGACGTTTGAAAACCGCGGCTGGTTCATCAACGATGAAGAGCTACACGACGGGATGCACCGCGATCCACTCGGCGGCAATGTGATTTCGATGGAGTGGATGGATAAGATTCTCGAAACGTTGCTGCGCTGCAAAGGCAACATGATCGCGCCGGAGTCCGCGCCGTATTCCGATGCAACGGTATACGAACTATGCGAACGCCGGGGTGTCATCATTACCTTCCACCACATTCTCCCGGTCGGACTCAATATGATGGATTGGCCGAAGGGGGTTCCTTTTTCGTATATTACGCATAAAGAAATTCTGGAAGATGCCTGGCGGAAATCAGCAAAGGTATTGGCCGATAAACAAGTGGCTTGGATTATCGGGTTCCGTGGCGAGAGCGATGGTGCGTTCTGGAACAGCGATCCGGCGGCCCCGGAGGATAATGAGGGGCGGGCGGCCGTAATTTCCGAGGCGATGCATAAACAGGTGGAGATTATTCAAGAGGCAGATCCAGACGCGACCATTGTTGCCGCGCTATGGAATGAGCAGGGGCGGTTTTATAATGACGGTATCCTGAGAGTTCCGGATGGGGTCAGTAAAATGTTTTCCGACGATGGGCGCGGCTTCATGCGCGACAAAGGCGACGGCTCAGACCTGTCGCCGGGAGACGGGCTTTATTATCACGTCATGATGATGATGAACACGCAGAACCGCACCACGGAGGGCGTTCCCCCCGCACGCTTCTACAGCGAGCTGAAGCGCTATGTCGATGCGGGTGCCACGAAATATGCCATCATCAACGTCAGCGGCATCCGTCCGGCGGCGATGTCGGTGGAAGCCATTACGGATTTTCTTTGGGACGCCGAGCCGGCTCTGAGCATGACGCCCGACGAAGCGATGAATGAATATTTACTGGCGTGGTATGCCAAGGAGTTTTTGCCGGATCTGGCCCCCGCATTAACGCAGTTACGTCTGAACTATTATAATATTCCCTACATGCGGACCGAGGCGCCGGATCCGTATCGGTGGCGCGGGGCCCGCGGCGAACATTTGATCCAGTATCAGATCCAGGAACTGCTTAAAAATAACAGAAAAGCAATTCTTGCGGGGGAGGATATCAGCGAGACCAAGCAGTTTGATGCTCGTCTGAAACAGGCGCTTGCTCCGCTCACAGAAACAGCGGAATTTTTCCCGCCGTTGTGGGAAGCCACGAAGCGATTGGATAAAGAAATTCCCCGGGATCGGAAGAACTATTATCAGGCGCACTTTACCTATCAGGTGGCGGTTCACATGTATTCATGCCGGGCTCTGGAAATTGTCAGCGATGCCGTGGTGAAGTATTCACAGGATCAGGATCAGGATCCTGAGGCTTTTGCATTGCGGATTACTCCGGCGCTGGATGAAATTGAAAAAATCATTCACGAGGCGCATAAGGCGGAATACGGTATTTGGGATACGATGTTTATGCATGTGCGGTTGATGGATTTCTGGAAGACCCGGCTGATGCTCAAACAGGTCATTGCTGAAATTGAAGGGAAGCCGTACACCTCGATGTATCGCGGTTTTATGAACGGCAGTTTCTGGGGATCGGCACAGGATTATATGGAATATGGCGACGGGGTTTTCCCGTATTTTTATAAATCGAGCGGACGCGGCCTGGATGTGCTGGAAAGCGGAGACTTGATGAAAAAGGACGGGGAGTAAAAATGAACCGAAGAATCAGTTTAATGACGATTGGAGCGGGCCTGGCCTCGCAGGCATTGGCGATGTCGAGAACGCCGGCTATGTATGCGGTGAAAACGTTTGGCGCAAAGGGTGATGGAATCACCCTCGATACCAAAGCTGTGCAGTCCGCGATAGACGCCTGTAAACCCGGCGGTGTGGTTTTCGTTGAACCGGGGCAGTATGTTGTTGGAACGCTGAAGCTCAAAAGTGATATGGAACTGCAGGTGGCCGAAGGCGCTGAACTGTTGGGTAGCACGTCGCTGGCGGATTACGCCACAGATAATCAGGGAGCCATCGAAGCTCCAGCATTTGATAAATGTCTGTTGTACGCGGAAAACGCTAAAAATATCCACATTACGGGCGGTGGGATTATTGACGGTCGAGGTGCCCGGGAGACGTTTCCGGTGAAGCTGGAAGACGGCTCGCTGGGGGATCGGCCCATGTTGATTCGTTTTGTGGATTGTAAAAACGTTCAGTTTACAAAGGTGACGTTCAAAAATGCGGCATCCTGGTGCGTTCATCTTGTTTCGTGCGATGCCGTTAAGGCGGTAAACGTTACGATCGACAGCCATGTGAATACCAATAATGACGGCTTTGATCTGGATGGCTGCTCCAATGTACTGATCGAAGGCTGCGACATTCATACGGGCGATGACTCGATCTGCCCGAAAAGCACAACGATGAAACTGTGCGAAAATATTACGGTGAAGAACTGCCGAGCCCAGAGCCATACGGCCGCTTTTAAATGCGGCACTTCATCGCGCGGCGGCTTTCGGAATATCAGCATATCCGACTGCGACTTTTCCAATACCCGGATGGGAGTGATTAAACTGCTGACGGTGGATGGCGGTATTCTCGAAAACATTTCCATTTCTAACATCGTGATGAATGACGTCGAGGGGCCGGTTTTTATCCGGTTGGGCAATCGGGGCCGAATCTATGATAAGCCGACCGAGCAGGTTTACGGCGAAGAGGTAAAACCGGAAGGGGCTCCGCCCGGAACCGTGAAAAATATTAAAATCAGCAACATCAAAGCCATAGTGGCCGGCGATATTCAGAAGCGAAATGGGATCATGATTTCCGGTATCCCGGATCATTATATTGAAGATGTGGTTCTTGAAAATATCGAGATCAGTTTTCCAGGGGGTGGAACGGCGGAGGATGCCGCGCGTGAGGTGCCTGAAGACGAAGCCCGCTATCCAGAACAGTTTTTCTTCGGTGTGCTGCCTTCGTGGGGGGCATACGTTCGACATGCGAAGAACGTAACCTTTAAGAACGTCAACCTGACAACGCGGCAACCTGATGCGCGGAAGGAACTTGTGCTGGTGGATGTGAACGACTTTTCGGAGAGCTGATCAGCCGGGAAAAATACCCATACGGAACGCCTTGGCTACCGCTGCCGGGGCGTTCTGCACATTGAGCTTTTCATAAATGTTCCCGACATGAGTGGCGACCGTCGTGATGCTGATGCCGAGCTGGTCGGCGATCTCTTTTTTCAGTAAGCCGTCAGCCAATAAACTTAGTGTTTCCAGTTCACGGTCGGTCAGCAGCTTTTCCATTTCGGTTTCAGGCAATTTTGTCTGCAGTGTGTTCAGGATGAATTTCGCAATTTTGGCATCGAGCGAGGCGCCTCCGCCGTTCACGGTCCGGATGCCGTCGGTAATCTGGCTCAGGGTAGCCGACTTCAGCAGATAGCCGGATGCTCCCTGTGAAATGGCATGGAGGACATCGGCTTCGGTATCGGATTGGGTCAAAACGATGATTCTTGAATCGGGGATAGACTTTTGAAAATAAGGAATGGCTTCGAGCCCGCTCATTCCCGGAAGATTTAAGTCGAGAAGAATAATGTCGGGCACTAAGCGTAAAGAGCGGTCCTGCAGGCTGCGAAGCGCCTCTTCAGCTGTACCGAACTGATTGCCCAGTTCAATATCTTTTTCTTTGCCGAGGGCAAATGAAATGATTTCCCGATACTCGGGATGATCTTCAATCAGCATGACTCGAATTTTTCTTTTCATAATTGATTCCTATTTTCTACGGGCCCATTTCCGGAGGCGGAGGGACAGGCTGATGCAGGTTCCTCCCTCAGGAGGGTTCTCTGTTGAAAGTTTTGCTCCGATCAATTGGGCCCGCCGTTTCAGAGATTTCGGGGTGGTGGTGATGCCTTTCCCATTATCCGTTATAGTGAGTGTGATCTTATCAGAATTAGCAGTCAGGCGGGTTGTGATTTCGGTTGCCTGTGCATGGCGGCAAATGTTGACGAGACACTCCTTATAAAAGAGAAACAGATCAATACGGGTACGCGGCGGAAGCCGTTCAAGGTAGATCTCGCCTTCGATGGAAAAGTCGTGTTCAAAATTGGTAATGATACGGTTGGCAGCGCGCTGCATGTCGTGCACGAGTCCTATGTAAAGGTCATCGGCTTCGAGTATGTTGGTGCAGTGGCGGATGGCGGTACCGGTGCGTTCGGTCAGTTCGCGGATGCGCCCGAGCAGCATTTTCCATTCTGTCGGGGAGTCTTCGGCCCCTTGTACGCAATCGCTCAGCAGCCCGATCGTGTGGATGTTGGCTCCCAGTTCATCGTGCAGGTCGGCGGCAAAGCGTTCTTTTATTTTTGCGATGTCGCGCTCTCGTTTCATCCGGTCGAGCAGCACCGTGATGATGATACCGACAGCCAGCAGGGCCGCCAGCCATCCCATCCGGCGGAGGTTCGTTTTCTGGCGCGTGTAGCGCTGTTGCAGTTCATTTGCAACAATTGGGCGTTCGGTTTCAAGATCGTGCCGGCGTGCCAGTTCCTGCATCCAGCTGCGGATGGGGAGGATCTGCCCGTAAAGGTTCTTGCCGTCGGTTAACGCAGCTAATGTGCGATCGGGGGTGCTGGCCTCGAAATTGGTAAGGATGGATTTCCCTTGTGCTACATTCCGACCATTGGAAAAAAGTTCAATTTCTGCAAATCCGATCTGGGAACCGCTTCCCCGGGGTTCGTTGCCGATATAGGGATCAAGGGCAATCAGTCGGACATAGCGGCAAACGGTTTTGGGGAAACCGAGCATGATGATCGGACCCACCTCGAAGACGGAATCCTGCTGGAATTCGAGCAGTTGTTCGGCATCTGAAAAATCCGCTTGGTTGGCTCCTTCCAGAACCACCTTTTTCGGTATTCCGAAGGTGGCCGGAGTGGAGTGGGGGACGGTATCGCTGAGGTCGGTGGCGTGCAGATGGATGCGGTTGATAGCATACGGCTCACCGAGGTCGAGGCTCATGGTTGGCTTTTCCCCGATGTCCATCTTGCTGACAAAGGCGATGCTTTGTTCGCCCTGGAAGGCGTCCATCAGGTAGGGGACAAAACCATCCACCGCAAACCGGGCTTTCCTGGAGTTGCCTTCGCCCTTTCCTTTGGACGACGTATGTACAGGTTTGCGGAGTGCCACATTTTCCTGCCCGTTGAAAACCATGACTTCCGCCAGTTCCATATCATATTGTCCATCCCATGCACGTTGCGACAGGTCGGTGGCCTCCACGCGAAGCCAGGAGGCCGTGGCGTTGCAGGAGACCACTACAGGGGCAATGCGTGGCAACAGGTGGTCTGCCTTCGTGAAGGTGGCGAGAACGGTACCATTCGTATCCGCACCGGAGCCTGCAATGATTTTAAAACCGAGAGGAAAGCCGTCCGCCCGGAAGCCCGTCTTTGTATCACGCCAGATGGAGGGGACCAGTACGATTTGGTCGATCGGGGTTGTTTCACCGAATTCAACTTGAATCCACTCGGTTGCAGATTGGTTTGGGTGGCTTAACGAGCGGTAGCCGACCGGCCCCACACCGCCGCGTAAACTATAATGAGCCAGCTGGCCGATCTCTGAATCGATGGCGGCGAGCCGCTGTTCGAGTTGCGTTAGGGACAGCTTGATTAAGGGCTCTTTTTCCTCCGCAGGTAGAATGGAAGGGGAAAGAACACCTGTAACGGTGATGCAGGCACAAATAGTCAGTATACGAAACATACTCATAATAATAGCACGAACGACTGATGAGTCGATATGACGGTTGCGAATAAAAAAGTCCCCGCCCGGAAGCGAGGACTGACTCCTCCCGGAACATCTCTGCTCCGGGAGGTTGCATGTGGGATCCTTAGTTTCCGATTACCCGGTAGAATGTCTGCGGGTCGCCGGAGATCGTATTGGTCACACTCATGGGGCCGTCAACGCCGGGTATATCAACGATATCGGTCCAGTCGGGTGCAATAGCCAGATTATTATCTGATTGCAGGGTATAGGTTGCGTATTTTGAACCCTCTGCCCATCCCAGAATCAGATCCGATCCTTCGATGCTATAAGTGAGCGTCCCGATTTCCGGGATCACCGGAATAAACGTGACGGTCAGACTACCGGAGCTCAAGGGGTGAATCGCTCCGCCATAGACAGGATGACTCCTAAGTTCTGCACTGGTGTATGTGCCGATAGCAAGCTCAACACCCCAGAGGACGACTTTGTTTGCCGTCATATCATGGTCCAGCTGAATCTGTCCGCCCGCAGCAGAGTTGGTGGGATTGATTACCACGGTAAGGTCTGCATTGGTGTTGACGTATTCAGCACCCGGCTGAAGGAATCCATTCACTCCTACAATGAAGCTGCCCTGAGCAAGGCCTTCGCCTTTGAGGTATCCCTTTTCGATATTCCAGGTTCCTGCGAAGGTATTCGATGGATTTGAGAAGGTAAAGCCGGTGGCTGTTTCTGCGCCTGCAGTAAAGCCGTTGCAGGTGATGGTAATGTTCGTGAACGACTCATCGGCCGTAATCAGCGAGGCCATCTCCAGTTTTCTGGTCGGTATCTCCGTATTACAGGTGATACCGCCTTCACCGACCAATGCCAGGTCACCTGCAAAACCGGTGCCTGTGACGGCACGGATCTCGCAACCGGCATGCATGGTAAAGTTGGTGATGGTCGCATAGCCGGAGTGACGGGATTTGAGCCTTGCACCGTTCATCAGGGTGATGGATCTTCCGCCAAAGACCGGGCCTGCTACATTCGCGGAGCGGAAATCCAAGGCTCTATCACAGATATAGTCAAATATATTGGTAGGAGCCAGACCGTTATCCCACGAGGTCGGGTCGTTCCATCCCAGTCCGGTGGGTTGCGACTTGGTCTGGAAAACAGGGGGTGCGACACCCACGGCAAGAACCGCAGTGTCCAACGTTTTGTTTCCGGAAAAAGCACCGCCGTTGCCGTTGGTATCTGTACCGAAGACCGGGTGCGCTTTCAGATCCGCACCGGAATAAAGTCCGGGGGCCAGAGTTTCTCCCCAGATGGTGGCCGAGCCGACAGTGACCGTCTGGTCGAGAATCATAGTTCCATCGCCAATGTTGGTATTGGAAGACATTTCGATGGTCAGGTCGGCGCCGAGGTTGAAGTAGGTCTCATCAAAGTCAAGGCGGCCCATGTCGGTTACCAGGAAGCTGCCGGAACCGAAACCAATGCCTTTGAGCATACCGGCCTCCACTTTCCACAGGCCGGTAAAGTCGGACTCCTTGGAGAAGATAAAGCCGCTGTTCGCTTTCACGGCCGTATTACTGGTGGAATTCTCTTCCACATCGATAGCGATCGTGTCGATGCTGCTGTTGGACGTCGTGATAAACGATGCAATGGTCGATAGTGCGTTTGTGGCCAGGGCGCTGAAGGTTACCGTACCGGAACCGGTCAGGTCCAGCGTACCGTTCAGAGTGGCGGCACCGGTGGTGCCGCGCGTGATTTTACTGCCGCCGCCGAGCTTCAGACCGTCAACCGTGTAGGTGGCTGCACCCTGGAGGTTGAGGATGCCACCGTTTTCAATAGTCAGGTCATAGCCGCCGAAAATATCCGAAGCGACCGGTGTCTGCAGTACCCAGCCTGAGGTATCATTGGCGTAAAAGTATGCCTGGGATGGTGTTTCTGTGTTGGTCCAGTAGCCGGCATCATTCCAGTCTGTGCCTGCCGGCATGTCGGCGGTCAGGTACTGGGTTTCAGTTGGTAGCGGCGGTGGGCCGGACAGAACCGTCAGAGTGGCGTTATCCAGAGAGGCCGTATCAAATGCGTTGCTGTATACGGGATGAACTTTGAGTTCGGCGCCGGACCAGGTTTTGGCACCCATTTGCTCCAGGTTCACAAAGCACTCATCCATCGTGATATTCTGATCAAGCAGGATCATACCGCCGGGCTGGATGGTCAGGACTTCGCCGGTATAGTCGGCGTCCGGGTCCAGATAGGCGGTGGTATCAACATAGAAGCTTCCGCCGTTACCCAAAAAACCTTTGAGCAGGCCATGCTGAACATTCCACAGACCGTCAAAAGAATTGGCAGGGTTGGTCAGGGTAAACCCGGAGCTCGTATACGCCGGTACGGTCGTGGGGGTCTGGTTCATGGCCAGGTCAATCGTATCGATTCCGGCATCAACCGTGACCGTAGCGCTGATGGTGGTCAGCCTGTTGGGTCCCTGTGAATCCAGTGTGGCCGTCCCCGTTCCCTTGAGGAATAACGCGCCGTCAATGATGGCCCCGTTGGCACCGCCGTTTGAAATTTTCCCGTCCCGGACACCGTCTGACCATACGCTCAGACTGTTGAACGTATAGGTACCCGTTCCCTTAAGGGTAATGAAGCCGCCGTTGGTGAGCGTCAGGGAATCACCTCCGAACGTGTGGCTTTCAGAGCCACCGGGGGTCCTAGTGGTCCAGGCGGTTGTCCCGGTTCCGTTGTTGTCATTGGCGTTGACATAGTCGTTGCCTGCTGTCGGAGCATTGGTGTTTGACCAAAAGTCAGCATCCAACCAGCTCTTTCCCACAGACATGGACGCTGTTTGGTATATAGTTTGCGCCTGAGCACTCAGTCCTAGACTGAGGATGGCACTCCATGCGCTCAGACACAGAATGTGTTTGGTTGTTCGTGATTTCTTCATAACTGGCTCCTCGTGTAGTGTTTCCCTTTGTTTACACCGCGCTACCTTTGCATTAAGTACCGCGCTATTTTTTACAACTGTCTCCAACATATCAGGAAATGAAAGGGCGCATATCCTACGTTTAGAGGAGGGGGCTTATTTCCAATCATTGGAAGAAATGCCATATTTGCCCAAAATAGTGTGTTTTTCGGCATCTCCTCTATTTGAAGGATGTACAGGTTGCGAAGCGGTTATATATTAAAACTGCTCGACAGCTGAATACACTCATTGATGAGGGCAGACGGTTTGCTGAATTCAAATGGCAGGAAAGACCGCGGTAAAGGGACGGGACGATGAAACGGAATTCTAAAAAAAGTAACAACATCGGGAAAGGGGCTCCGAGCGGAGTGGTCATCAGC
Source organism: Pontiellaceae bacterium B1224 (assembly GCA_029432815.1). Classification (GTDB taxonomy): domain Bacteria; phylum Verrucomicrobiota; class Kiritimatiellia; order Kiritimatiellales; family Pontiellaceae; genus Pontiella. Next base: position 20,269 of record JAROBA010000021.1, read on the forward strand.
CTGTTGGTGCACGCGGCAGCTTTTCTGCTGGCAGGCGTGCTGGTGGTGTTTAATGTAGTGAATAAGGAGGAAAAGAAATTTGTGCCTCCGAAACCGGTTGAACGACCGAAGATGAAACTGAAGAAACCGAAGGTGAAGGTGAAAAAAAACTCCAAGCCCAAATCTTCAGAACGAATCGTTACGAAGGTACAGAAGGCAAATATGCCGGAGATTTATCTGCCGGAAATGAGCGGTATTGGCGACGGAGTCGGTACCGGTGGTGGTTATGCCGGCTTTGATCTCATGCCGAATTTGGATGATATCGGTTTTCTGGGGAGTCCTCAGAGTATCGGCAGCGATCTGGAAGGTACGTTCTACGATTTTAACCGGCGGAGTGACGGAAGTACATACGGCATGGATACCGACGTTTTTATCACCGAGCTTGCGGCCTTCGTTAAAAGCGGCTGGAAAACAACCAAACTGGCACGGTATTACAAATCACCAAAAAAGCTGTATGCGACAACAATTGCCGTTCCGCCTATGCCGTCTCCATTGGCACCTTCCGCATTTGGTGAACCGGACAATATGGATTTTTGCTGGATGGTGCATTACCGGGGAAAACTGGTCCACAAAGATGGAATCCGCTTCCGGTTTGTGGGGAACGGGGACGATATTCTCGTCGTCCGGGTGGATGGAAAAACGGTGCTGAACGGGAGTCGCGGCTGGGATCGTGATAACAGTCGGTGGGTGGATTGTGCGGACTGGCAGCCAACTTCCGCCGATAATCGGAAATGGATCAAATGCCACGATTTTGCGGCGGTCGGTGATTTAATCGAATTGAAACCGGGCGTGCCGGTGGATATCGACATTATGTTTGCCGAAGTTCCCGGAGGGCAGTTCAATGCGTTTCTCTGTGTTATGGAAGAGGGCGTTAAATATGAAAATAATTCAAAGGGGGAGCCGATATTGCCCCTGTTTAAAACCGCCGCACTGCCCCGGTCGTTGCAGGATATGATCTATCGGGGTATGCCGGTTGGTGAAATATCAGTAACCAACGGCCCCGTTTTTAATGATTACGCTTCTGAGGTAACCGCACCGGTGGAAATTGTTCAAAAGCCCGATTGGGAGACCGACAAACCCGAGCCATGGCCCACCGGTCTGCGCACCTGGCATTCTAACGACGGACAGCCTTTGGAAGCGGAATTCATAACGTCGATGGGCAATACCGTGGTGCTGAAAACAGCTCAGGGAAAACAAAAGAAAATTCCGCTCGCCGATTTGTCAGAGGAAGATCGCCGATATGTCACGCTTTCCAATCCGCCGGATTTCAAGCTGGATCTGGGTAAGAAAATCCGGCAGCGGCGCCTGAAGTATGGTGCCGACGCGATTGGAATCAACGAATATACATTCACAACCAAAGTGAAACAGAGTTCTTCGGGGCAGTACGCGCATCCTTTAACGGTCGATACGTATGTGCTGGGGACTGAAATCGGGGCGAATCAATACATTCTGCTGGACCGTATGTCTTCCTCGTTTGTGCCTGCGGAAGTGGAGAATGGCGAGAATTTTGAATTTTCCGGGCGGACCATCGATCTGTTGGATTACGATGCCTATGAAATGCGCCGCGGCGATAAGTATGATGGATTTCTGATTACGGTGACGGATGAGCGCGGAGAGATTATTGCCCATCGATCAACGCCCACCTGGATGTTTAAAAACCTGGAGAATCTGAAAGCTCTTCCTGTCGGGAGTTTCATGGATAATACCTGCACCCGGGTTTGGCCGACTCCGCTTCGAGCGAATCACTGATATGCCCTATGCGGGAAAGTTTTCATCAGCTGATGATTAGGAAATAATTCCACGGTCTTTCCATTCAGCATTCCTCCTCTGTTTGAAGGATTTCGCAAAATTGAACGTGTGCTATATCTTGTGAGTCAATCGGTCTCCTGCCTAAGGGCCGAATATTACGAATAAAGAGGAACGGATAGATGACGATCAAACAACGAAGATGGATATATGCGCTTTGTATTGCCGCATGGACAGTGGTTCCCGGTTATGCAGCAACCATCTATCAGACCGCAGTTCATAATGTGGGGGAGAGCTGGGACACCGCTTCCAAGTGGTCCGATGGATTAGGTCCGGTTGCCGGTAATGCTTATATCAATGAGTTGGGGGTAAACTCCCGAACCCCTTCAAGTGGCGGAACATTTGCCGGGGATTCCTTAACACTGCGGAATGCTTCCGCTCTTGTGCTAAAGCATGGAAGCACGGCCCTTTCAGTCGACCTGATCATGGAAAATGGTTCATCGGTTCAGAATGGAGGTGGTGGACTGGCCATGCTTGATGGAACGATGACTGGATCCGGGGCGATCCGTATATACAACGACGGTTTTGCCAGCCGGTCCATTCAACTGGATGCACAAATCCTGCCTGGTAATACCATTTCAACCATCATCATTGGAAAAAGCGGAGCAGCAGAAGATGGCACCGTTTTTGTGAATAATGCCGGGAATACTTTTTCCGGACTTTGGAATGTTGAAAACGGCCGTCTGGAAGGGATTGGTTTCGGCGAAGCCAGTTTTAATGTCGATGCCGCCGGCTTTCTTGATTTCAATACTGATTATTCAAATCCTGCCGGCTCATTAACGTGCAATGGTGTGTTGCGGCTTGATCAGAATCTTACCTTCGGAACAGCCTCCATCGGCGGGATGGGTCTGGAAGCGGGCAGTTATTCCGCGAGTGATTTGATCAATACGGTTGGAGTTGATGCGGCGGTGCTGGAAGACGGACTTGCTTCCACTGGAACGCTCACAGTACTCAACACCACGGAGACGGCAAATTCAGAGCTTTCGTTTCATTCCAATGGAGAACCCGCCACGTTGGTGCTGAACGGAGTGGACCGTTTGTCTGCCAACTCCAGCGATGGATTTCATCTGCGCTACTTCGACGGCGAGAATTATTCCACCACCAAAATGGAAAACATAGTCACCGTCGGCGATACCCTGACCGTATCGGAGTCGGGCGGTTTCCCGCGTTTCACGATTCGGATCGATGCATACGAGAAACATGTGTCGGTTCACTTGATCAATGTTGAAGGGATTCCCGATGATGAGCTGCGAGCCTATGGACTTTACCTGAAACTCTACAGCAACGCCTCGATCGGATTTAAGGACCTCGACGATGTGATTTATTCCACCGGGGCTGATCCGGTTTATTTCCGCTGGCAGCATCTGTGGGGGCAGACGCTGGATGGCAGACGCGGCGGCGTTGCGCTCTACGACGGCACGCTCGACGGCACGGCACTCGACAACTGCCTCGCATCCATCTGGGCCCATGAAGATCTGCCGCATCCGGCGGGGTTTACCAGCTGGACGGAAACAGATGTGCTGAACTGGGTGGAAAACTATCGGACCAATATCGTGGATCTCAATGAGGTGATTCTGGAGGCGGATACCGAGGCGGAGCTCTACAGCCTGACCGATACCATTGTGTTTCCGAACAATGCGAAGCGCGTATACCTTCATTGCCAAACCTGGCGCGGTGAATACTGGCCCAAGTATAATGGACAGACCCATGTGAACACGGATGTGTTTCCCAATGGAGAGGCCGACCTGAAGGCCTATGCCGACTACCTTGCAGCAAAGGGGGTGAAGCTGCGGCTGCATATGGTGAGTTTCGGCATCGGAAAGCACGATCCGGACTATGTTGCGGGTGCCGTGGACCGCCGGTTGGCCAGCTGGGGACGCGGTACGCTGGAGAAAGCGGTGGACAGCTCCGAAAAGCGCCTGTTGTTCCGGCCGGAGCCCGGTACGGTTCCGCCGCTGTTGGGGCAGGGCATTGCCCATGCGCACGGCATCTCATATTATGACTATTTCCGGATCGGTGAGGAAATTGTGCAGGCCGGCCGGATCAGCCGCACGGAAGAGGATGTCTGGGTGCTTGAAAACTGCACGCGCGGTTATGAAGGAACAGATGCTTTTGCACACGGTGCCGATGTGGAGGCCGCTGGCCTCTACTGTTCCTATGGTCAGAACTATATTCCGGAATACGATCTCGGCCAGACCAACAGCCTGATGGAGGAAATGGTGCTGGAATATACCCGGATGGCAAACAGTCTCGAACTAGGACACATGCACTTCGACGGGCCGGAAATCCATCGGATTGCTCCCTGGGTTGAGCGCGACCTTCTTGATTTTTACTATAGTCAGATGACCGTGCCGGCTTCCTCCTCGCGGGTCGGTAAAAGCATTGCCGCCAACTTTGAGCAGGACTTCAGTGGAATCCGCGATGACCTTTCGCTCAGCTACTTTGCGATGAATATTGATATCCGGACCGATGAACTGCACAACGATTTTCTGGCAACCAGCCGACTGGACACCCATTTCCATGTTCATGAGAGCATCATGGTTAACGGTCGCCGTGCGTTTTTCTCGGTACCGATGAGCGGGCGCGGAATTTCTGCATCCGTCATGAACAATCATGGTCTCTTTGATGAAATGAACCACCTGTTCGGGGATTGGATTAAACTGGCGCCGGTTTTGCATGACGACGATGTCGCCTATGTTGACTCATTCATGTGGAAGAACGGCAACCATTATGAGAGTGAAGAGGTGCTGGTGCTCAGTACAAACGCGGCCGGCAAATATGTCTGGACGCCGCATCACGTAATGGGCCGAACGAATGGCTCCGATGCGCCGTTCCTGATTGAACAGGAAAAAGGAACGCACGCCCGTAAACAGACCATCGCGGCCGGCACCACGTTGACGCTCAATAATCCTGAACCGGCTCAGGTGCTCAATTTCGTCATCCGTGTTGATCATGAAGGAAGCGCGTCGCTCATCAATCCAACGGTTTCGCTGGGGAGCGGCGGATCGCTGACGGTTACCGGCACCGTCGCTTCGGGGCAGTATCTGGAATATTACGGCGGCTCAACGGCACAGCTTTATGACAACAACTGGAACCTGCTCGGCAATCTGCCGGCGGCCAACAGCTCCTTTTCGGTTTCCAGCGGAGCCAACACGGTAACGGTGAACAATGGCGGAAGTTCGACGCCGACGATCGAAACCCAGTTCATTGTGCTGGGCGCAGCGTATGTGCTTAAAACCAACGACAATCTTTAAGGCCTGGAAGAGGAATCAGAATGACGATCACTAAAACCAAACCATTTTTGACTATAGCCTGCATAGGCGTGCTGCTTTCTGCGGCGAGCGCTTCGGCTGTGGGCCTTTATGAAGCGGAGGACGCGATCTTCTCATCGGGCAGTGCTAAAACCCATGCCGATGCGTCCGGTGGGTGGTACCTCGATGGTAACGGAGGATTTAATATAACATGGTCCGTTAATGCTGAAGCCGGAGACCATGTTTTGGCTTTCGGTATTAAAGTGCCCAGCGGCGACCGCACCATGGGAGTTTTTGTGAATAATGCAAAAGTCGGAACCGTCAATACCGCTGCCCGGTCGTGGGAAGTGATGTCGGTTCAGGCAACCCTGGCTGCCGGGCTGAATACGATTGAGTTGAGGGATTCCGAAGGGACCGCTGAACTGGACGTGGATTTTATGTTTGTTTCCGAGGCGGGTGGTTCACTATTTGAAGCAGAAGATATGGTGCTCACTGGATATGCGGTTGAAACCAATAGCGCAGCTTCGGGCGGACAATTAGTCAGGCTCGATGGCAATCAGGGGACGGCTGCCGACACGCTCTATACCATCGCCGGGGGCATGTATGATCTGACCATCAGCTATTTCGATGAAACAGATGGTGAAGCGGCGTTCAAGGTCTATCTGAATGACCGGTTGATCGATTCCTGGCTGGCGGACCGACTGCTGGGCAGCTCGGAGCCGGCGGCAGTCAACCGGATGGAACGGACGGTTAAAAATGTTTCCCTCCGCGGGGGCGACACGCTGGAGATCTGCGGTTTTGCGAATGACGGGGAAGAGGCCCGTATCGATGGATACAGCCTTCAGGCCGCGGCTGAACCCGCCGGGATTTCCATGGATTGGAATTCCGATGGGTCGATCGCCCATCTCATCCTCAACGGAACAGAGCATCTGGATGCCTCTGAAGCCTCCGGCGTCATCTTCCGCATTTTTGATGGGTATGGCATTGATACGCTTGAGCAGTATGCCGCTGAACAGACCGGCTCCATGGTTGAAATTCATGAGGCGGACCTGGATTATGCCCGCTTCTATTTCCGTATGGATGAATACGATCATCACCTGGTTCTCCGCCTTATCGGCATGGATGGTGTGCCGCGTGATGACGCATCGTTGAACATTCGCCTGGAAATACCCTATACCACACTGCCGGGATACCAGTTGCTGGACGCTTCAGTCTCAGTGGATGTCTCCGGCGGCGTATTGGAGCTCGACTGGAACCAGCTGGCGCAGCGCGATCTGCTGGCCGGTGGACAGATTGCCCTTTATGCCGCCTCTGATGCGACGGCCGCCCTGGCGGAAATTGAACAGGTTCATACCGATAACGGTAATCTCGACGACTACTATGCGTGGATCGGCGGTTTTCCAATCATTGGAACCGATGCCGATCTCTTTGCTGATCCGGATGGCGACGGCATCAATAACCTGACCGAGTATGCCATGGGCGGACTTCCAGCCCTTGGAAGCGATCCGGTCCGTCCGATGATTATCAATCAAGCTGATGAGCTGGAGCTCTATTATAATCGGCGTCGCGATGCCGACGACCGGGGCCTGACTTATGCTTTGCTGCGCACGGATAACCTGGTTAAACCCGTGTGGTATACCAATGGTGTTGCGGAAGCCGGTTCGCTGGTGCTGGATAGTGAATTTGAAAGCGTGACCAACCGTGTGGGTACCACGGACTCCGAAGCCGGTTTCTTCCAACTGGATGTAGATCTGGAAAGATAGACCGTTGCTGAAAAGGGGATTAATCTTCTCCTGTATCTGAATGAAAGGGCATACATGTCAGCGTGTGTGCCGTCTCCTTCAAACGCAGGATAGGCGGCTTATAGAAGTCGTTTAGAATGAATGATCAAATTGCCAAAGGTCTTTGTCTGGTCATGGATCCAGTGCTGGAGCATTTTCATATTTGTAAGTCGTATGCAAGCAAGGCCGCCAGGATGGCGGCGATACGTACCGCAGGCTTCCAGCCTGCCTTGCTGCGACAAACTAAACGGAATCTGCTCTAGTGAAGAAATAGTTTCGCTGATGGAGAGAATATGAAGAAGATACTTTGTGCTTATGCGGTATGTTTATTTGCGGCAGTTTTTACCCGGGCGGAAGTGGTAGCGGAGTTTAACTTTACCGGCGATTCTGCGGCGTCCTCCGACAGTTCGATCTACAGTACGGTCTCGGCATTCAATGTGGGCGTAGGTGCGATTGGCGGTGATTTGATCAGCGCCTCTGGCGCCGAGACTACGCTGGGCGGTGATGTCGATCCCGCCGGCACCGGGGCTCAGTATCACTCGTTTAACGTGACGGTAGCCGGTCTGGGCGCAGGAGAAACGCTGGATCTGACCTCTCTAACGTATACGTATACCGTCCTTAGTCCGCTTAATATGGCCGTCGGCCTCTATTCGAGTGTCGACGGCTTCGCCAGCACCGCCGCCCAGCTGGACGGCGTGGATACCGGCTCAGATTATACCAACCCGCAAACCTTCAACCAAACGGCCACCCTTTCCGGGGCGGGTTTCACGGGGTTGGAAAATAATGATGTCATTGAGTTTCGTTTTTATCTTGCGGATTCATCGAGCTCTGCCGGCCGCCATCATCAACTGGACGACATCGTTTTGAATGGTTCCGTGCAGGGCGGAGTCGTGGGAGGGATTGATGTATACCTGATCGCCGGGCAATCAAATGCCGATGGTCGCGGTGCGACGAATGATTTAACCGGTCGCCTGGCCGGCTGGGCAGGGGAGCAGACCAATGCTCCGACCTACTATGCCAACCCGATTAACGGCGATCCGATCAATCCGTCCTACCTGACCGGCTGGACCAACCTGATGCCGGGCCTCAGCGTGGCTCCGGGCTATACCGGCGGCTTACCTTCGCCGACCTTCGGGCCGGGCATTTCGTTCGAAAAAATGATGGCAGACAGTGACCCGAATCAGGAGATCGCGCTGATCAAAGTCACCAAGGGAGGCTCGAACCTGTACAGCAACTGGAGTCCGGCGGGGAATGGCTTCATGTGGCAAACCTTTACCAACCATGTGACCGTGGCGATGCAGCAGTTGGCGGATGCCGGGGAAACGGCCACGATTCGCGGGCTGATCTGGCATCAGGGCGAATCGGACATCAGCCGCACAAGCGCCGAATATACAGCGGATCTAATCAGCTTTCTTGCGGCGGTCCGCTCCTTTACAGGCAACGCCAACCTGCCGATTGTTATGGGGGAACTAAGCGACACCTACAGTGCACGCACCGTGGACATGAATGCGGTGGCGGCACTCGATCCGAACACTGCGATTGCCTCCTCTGACGGGCTGGCTACGCAGGATGGAACCCACTTCAATCCGGTGTCGCAGTTGCGGCTGGGGCGGCGCTTCGCCGCCACGTTGCAGTCCCCGCCCGCATCCTCCGCGCTGGTGAATAATGACACGTTGGTCTTTTTAGGTGACTCGATCACGGCAGCAGGCACCGATCCCGGTGGGTACATCACGCTCTTTGCCGCAGACGTTGCCGCGGCTTATCCCGCCAGCGGAATTCAGGTCATCGGTGCGGGTGTCGGCGGGAACAAGGTGGCCGACTTGATGGCTCGCCTGGATGCAGACGTTTTAAGCCAGAATCCGTCGATCGTGGTGATTTATATTGGCATCAACGACGTCTGGCACTGGACCAAGCCGGATCCCGTTACGGGATTGCCGCGCGAGGGAACCACCGCTGAAAACTATCACGCAGGGCTCATCGATTTGGTGCTACGGGTGGAGGCAGCCGGTGCCCGTGCCGTACTTTGCACACCTACCGTGATCAGTGAAGCGGCCGATCCGAACGACCCCAACTATGTCATGCTGGAAGAGTTTTCGGCGATCTGCCGCACCGTGGCTCAACAAACCGGTTCTCAACTGGTCGACCTGAGAAATATTTTTACGGATTATAATCTACTGAACAATACGGCGGATGCAACGGCGGGGATTCTGACCTCTGATACGGTTCATATGAATGCAACGGGTAATCAGTTGATTGCGGACACCTTGATTGACGCGTTCAGCGTGTCTGCCGCTACGAATGTGGGTATGACCATCACGCAAACAGGCGCCAATGGCATTAACGAAAGCTGGGAAACCGGTGCCGATTGGTCCGATGGAAATCCGGCCTCCGCCGGGAATGATTATGTCAACCAGGCCAGTGGACGGATTTCTCGTACGCCCGCCGTTTCCGGTCCGGTATTTCCAGGGGCCTCCCTGACGATGACCAACGGCGCCATCCTGCGCTGCAAGCACAGTGGCACTGCGTTGATTTCAGATCTGCGAATCAGTGCCGGCAGCCAGCTGGATAATGGCGGCGCCAGTTGTTCAATTGACGGCAACCTGACCCTGATGGGTTCCGGGGCGGTGAACTTTGATTCGCAAATATCGAGCCGGCTTACCACGATTGAATCGCTGGTGACGGCTGATGCCACCATCGACACGATTAACATTTATATGACCCAGACCCCATGGACGGCGGCGTCGGATACGGGCGGGTTCGTTCTCAACAATGCCAATAATGATTTTTCCGGAACCTGGAACGTATCGGCCGGTATGCTGAAGGGTTCAGGGCTCGGCTTGGCCAACTTCAATATCGGGGCACTGGGCTTTCTGGATATCGACGGCACCTATCTCAACACGAATGCAACCCTTACGATTGAGAGCGGCGGGGTCATGTTGCTCGATGAATTTGTATCGGTCGGTTCCGCAACCCTTTGGGGCGTAGCACTCTCGCCGGGGCTCTATTCCGGTTCTGATCTGAAGGCGGATGCCGGGTATGGAGGCGCGTTCGATTCGGCTTCGCTGGATACGGCAACCCTGGCCGTCGGAGTGGATGCGGAGCCTCCACAGCCATTGGTGGTGCAAACCGTGGGGCATGGTGCCGGCAGCCTTCTTGGCTGGGAAGATGCCGCCACTTGGTCGGACGGGCTGACGCCATCCGCCGACAAAGACTATGTGAATAACTCATCGGCCATGCAGACGCGCTCGCCGCAGTTGTCGAATCCGGTGTTTGCGGGAGCGTCGCTCACCCTGACGAATTCAGCCGCGTTTATAGCCAAGCACAGCGGAACGGCCACGGTTGCCGATTTCCGGCTTGCGGGCGGCTGTTCGGTCGGCATGGTCAGCGGAACGTCTCTGGCTGGCGGGCTGACGCTGACCGGCAATGGCACGCTCTTTTTCAATGCCTCGACAGCAAACCGCAAGCTCTCCATTGATTCGTTGATGAATGCGGGTTCCGGGATTGAGGCCATCCAGATTTATGTGGGCGGCGATTGGGATGCGAGCGCATTCAAAAATACCGGTTTCACGTTTACCGATTCCAATAACCACTTTGACGGATTGTGGGATGTGCAGGGCGGCTTTCTCAAGGGTAGCGGCTTCGGCTCCGGCAGCTTTCGGGTGCACGATATGGGCTATCTCGATTTCGATGCCGACTTTACCGGCAGCGAAAGCGATCTGACCATTCTGTCCGGTGGCCTGGTCAAGCTGGACCAGGATGTGACGGTTCAAACGATGACGATTGACGGCCAGGTGGTCTTCGCCGGAACCTATACCGGGAGCCAGTTGAAATCGCTGTATCCTTCCGCATTTGATGCCTCGTCGTTGGACAGTTCTGAGTTGGAGGTGTTGGCTCCGCATCCGGCGGCAACCATCACCTGGACGGGTTCGGAGGGCGGACAGTGGACGAACGCATCCAACTGGGATCTCGCCCGTGTACCTTCCATGCTCGATACCATCGTTATTGCAGATGATCACAACATCGCTGTGGATACGGATGTGAGCCTGAACGGCGGAAGCATGGCTTATGCGTTGACGGCCGGCAGCCATGCGCTGTCGTTGGTGAATGGATCCGACCTGAGCCTGGCAAACGGAGCGGATGTGGATTTGGTTTCCGAGTTGTCTCTGTCGGATGGTTCCGAGCTGAACATTTCCGGCAGTGGCAATCTGTTCAGTGCGTATCGGCTCGTGGTTGAATCCAATGCCACGGTGGTTGTGGTTGCTGACCGGCAGGGCTTTACTCCGATCACACTGGATGACCGCCTTGTTCCGCAACCGGGCAGCAAGCTGACGATCGATCTGCGTGAATATGATATTGCCAACGGCGATGAACTGACGCTCTTCAGTGCGGCATCCGCACCGGATCAGCCATTCAGCACGGTTGAAATCATCAGCGATCTCAACGCGACGCTGACCGGAACGAATTCCAATGTCTGGACCGTTTCGATGGTCACGCCCAGTATGATTCCGGTGATGGAGGGCGGAACGGCTCCAAACTCGTTTGCCGAGGTGTGGGCGGGGTATAACCCGACCGTGGAGCCGCTGAATATGGAAATCATGCGCGAGTGGACGGAAGGGGATCTTACCCTGCGCGCGGTCCGTTATGACATCGGCACGTTCACCACGCCGTACGGCGGCACGCAGGTGTCGAAAATGTCCGGCTTCTACGGCTTCCCGACCGGCGCAACTAACGCCCCGGCGATTCTTCAGATTCACGGTGGCGGCGGACGTGCATTGCTAGATGAGGTGCGCTATGCCGCAAACAACGGCTATGCCTGCCTGTCCCAGAACTGGCTGGGCAATGAACTCGAAGGAGCCGCGCCGGGCGAGCCGAACACGGAGTGGGGCTCGGTCGATGCGCGCCAAGGCTACCATCAGGCTACCTTCATCACCGTCGAGCCGGATACAAAAACCATCGATCGCGTGGCCTCGCCGCGTAACAGCAACTGGTTCCTGCTCTGCGTCGCCAACCGACGCGGCTTGACCTTCCTGCAACAGCAGGCAGAAACGGACGGCGTCCGGCTGGGTGTGACCGGCTTTTCCATGGGAGGGGAGCAGACCACCTATCTGAGCGGAGTCGACGACCGCCTGTGGGCAGCCGCACCAAGTGTCGGGGGTTCCGGGGAGATGACGCAGGAAGACATCGATGCCACCGGATTGCCCGGTTTCCACGATGGACTACGCAATCGGACCGAAATGTCCAAGATGGCCGTTTGTAAAGCCACCATGCCGACCATTACCACACCGATCCTGTATTGGGGGCCGGCCAACGACTTTAATGCGCCGAGCGATAATCTGATGTACAACTATGAACAGCTGATTCCGCCGACTACGGATCGACGCTTCTCGATTCCGCCGCACATGAGTCATCAGAATATTCCGGAAAATCAGATCACCGCCATGTTCTGGTTTAACCAGCAGATGAAAGGGGATTATACGCTGCCCGATCAGCCTGTGATCTCCATGGATCTGACGGGTTCGGATGAAGGGCCGGTGGTGACGGTTACGGCCGATACCTCCAAGCCCATCACCAAGGTGGAAATCTTCTATACGATCGATGAACAGCCGCGTACCCGCTTCTGGCGTGCGGCACTGGATGTGACCCAAACCGGTTCCAATGAGTGGAAAGGAACCTGCCGCAACATCGTGCAGGGCCAGCCGTTGATTACGTATGCCAATGTGTTTTATGATTATGATCACAGCTCCTACACGATCGTGAACCGGGGCGACTCCGTGCCGTACACCGGGGACTACCTGCTGAGCTCCAACCTGAAGCAAATCCCGGCACAGGACATGATCGATGCGGGGACCTCGTTCATTGCCGACGGCAAGGCGATGCTGTGGGATGATTTCACGCGGGATTGGCAGGACTGGCTGCATAAGAGCTGGACCAGCAGCACCGGATGGCAGGCGTATACGCTGAAACCCAAGGATCCGTTTTACAAAGGCTTCCCGAATGCGGTGCTGGCGATGGATATTAAATCCAGCTCGGCAAAGTCGCTCCTGATCGGCATCGAGACCAACGGACGCAGGGATATCGACAACGGCAGCGAGGTAACCTATGCCGTATTAAAGAGTGTGAGCGGTTCTGGGGATTGGGAAACCATCACCATTGACCCGTCCGAGTTTCGTCCGGTTGTGACCGGCGAAGAACCATTCAGCGATTTTACACGGGTATCCTGGCTGTTTCTGCGGTCGGGTAATATGACGGTGTATAACTCTGACGGAAGCAGCGAAACGCTTTCAGCCTCCAGCTGGACGGAAGCCGAGCGCCGGTTTGCCAATCTGCGCTGGATCGTTCCGGCGTCTTCCTGGCAGTCGGAGTACAGCCTTTCCAATGACTGGACAGAAGATGTGGATGGCGATGGGTTGAGTGCGCTTGAGGAATACGCTTTTGACTTCAACCCGCTGACCTACGACAGCCAGGGCTTTGCACCGTTTTCGCTCAATTCATCCGGTGAGCTGGAGGCACGGTATCTGGAGATGCAGGCCGATGTTCGGTATGATGTTGAAGCAACGACCAACCTCGTTGACGGGGTCTGGACGAATGCCGGTGTAACCTTCAACACCGACGCATCCGGCATGACCATCGGCACCGTACCGCCGGACAAAGACGAGCGCTTCATCCACCTCAAACTTCAGTTGCTCCCATAGATCGATCTCCTGCAAACGGAGGATGGTTTGTCGCTAAATGCAGACTAAACTGTTTCTGTTAATCAGGGATCATTGTGATGGGTAAATCGAAAATCACGTGGCCATTTGAACTCAACATCCCGGGCCGCTGGCAGACCGTTTTTTAGCCAGTTTAGATCTGTGAAGTTTGGTTGATTCTCTGGGTGAAGTTTTAGGAAGCGGGGGTTGTGATGAGTGTTAAAAATCGATTGTTTACGAAGCATGCAAAGTCGAGTGCGGCACTGGTCAGCCTGGGCATTCATGCCGTGCTGATTTTGGTGGCACTCTCTTTCGTGGCCGTGACGGTCATCACTAAAGAAGAGCAGGCTTTTGAAGCCAAACCCGTGAACCGCCCCAAAATGCAGCTCAAAAAGCTGCAGATTCCGGTGAAAATCAAGAAAACCCCGAAGCCGAAGCTACGTAAGCGCATCGTCGTGCAGCCGAAAATAAACCAAACCATGCCGGATATCACGATGCCGGAAATTACCGGGGTCAAGGGTGGAATTGGATCTGCCGGTACCGGAGGCCTGGGGGGGGCGGGCAGTCTGGGTTTTTCCATGCCGGAAATGAACGTATTTGGTATCAAGGGCAAGGGGGAGAAGGTATTCATCATATTGGATTCCACTCCATGGATCATGTATGACGAACTGGGAGGAATCCCCGCCTACAGCCTGATTAAGGATGAATTGGTTCGAATCCTGAGCAAGCTGAATTCGACAGTGTTGTTTAATGTGGCGGTATATGGCCATGGGACCGGAACCTACACCCTGTTTCCGCAGTTGGTTCCTGCCTCGTCTACGAATGTGGCCAAGGTCGAAGCCTGGTTGAAACCGCTGAATGCGGTGCAGGCTGACGGCTACGGCACCCGCACCCTGGGGGGGGGAGGTATCAAGGTGGAAGAGGATCTGGTAATTGAACCGCTGATCAACGTCAACCATTGGAGCGAACCGGTGATGTATGCCATGCGGCGGCAGGTGGATACCGTTTTCCTGCTTGCAAGTGGATGGGGCCATATTCTCTACAAAAAAGAGCCGGCTAAACAATGGAGCGAATCCAAGATGGCTAAATTCAAGGAGATTCAGCGGAAAGCCAAAGAGAAGCTTGCCGAGGAAAACAGGAAACGGAAAGCGAACGGCCAGCCGGAGCGTGTTTTGGTTGGCTCTTCCCTTATCGTGGAATATTTTCCCGGAACGGAGTTCCCTCCCCAGCCCATACACCATTGGTATACGCCCAAAGAAATTGCCAAGGCGTGTGTGAACCAACGCAAAGCATCTGCTCCCCGCACTCCAACCAAAAGTGGGTTGAGATCCAGAAGGGGAAATCCCAGAGACACGTTTACATTCAACGTGGTTCAGTTTATCCCTGAGACGGACGGTGTCCAGGAGGAGCGCTTTAAGAAGCTCAGTGGTATGCTCGACGGAGAATACCGGTCATTACCCGGTCTCGCGGCGATTGAAAGCTATCTTGATTCGGGTAAGAAAAAGGCGGGTGAATGAACAACAGTTCTGATCCGGCCGGGGCTTACGGGTCCGGTGCATCCTACAAACGGGGGATTAGATACCGGCCATACTGTGCTAGGATCATTGGAATCCGTCCCGCCCGCAGATATTCTGAGGATGGGTAGGCATTGTAGACTAAACTAGGTGTGTTTTTATTCATGGGGTGTTTATGCCTGAGTTCAGCGATGGGAGAGCGATGAAGTATAATTCTATGATGGTGACCATGTTGTGCGTGGCAAAAATTACAACCTCCGGTGTTTTGGCCGCGACCGATCCCCTGATTCCGGAAAACAAGCAATTGGATCCGGGCTGGGTTGATTCTTTGACCCTGAGGGGGCATCCGCAGGATGCGGCGATCCGGGCTTCGACCAAAGAGGGTGGTCTGGATTATATTGGCATGCCGGTGGGTGGCATTGGTTGCGGTCAGTTATACCTCTCGGGCGACGGTCAGCTCTGGCTCTGGGATATCTTCAAGAGCAACTATACCCGGGAGTCCGTTAAGGGCTTGAAGCTGTCGATCATGACGATGGGCGGGCACTATTCCGTGCCGGTTAAATCCGAAGGCGGGATATATTCCGATCGTAACGGGGCTGAGGTTGATCAGGGATTTGTGCTTCAGGTTACTACGGCAGACGGCAAGGTGGAGACGCGACCGCTCAACCGCCACGGTTTCTCCTCGGTTTCCTTTGAAGGTGAATATCCCATTGGCCGGGTCACGTATGAGGACGCCGCGTCTCCGGTAACGGTCGAATTGGAAGCTTTTTCACCTTTTATTCCGCTCAACGCCAAAGACTCGGCCATTCCGGCCACGATAATGGCCTTAACGGTTGAAAATCGCGGCAAAGAGCCGTTGCAGTTTTCACTCCAGGGCTACCTGCAGAATGCCGTAAATCCCTATGACCATGATCCAAAGCTTGGAAGCCGGAAGAATACGCTCATACAGCAGGATGGCCTTGTGACGCTGCTCAGCACATCCATTCCCGCTGACACGGCACCCGAGGGACAGACCGGTTTAGAACAGCGGCATGGCTGGGGCTCAATGGCCTTAAGTCTGCTCGGTGCAAAGGAGGGGCTGGGTGGCTCCGCGGAGGCAGCAGTCCCTGCTTTCCCGTTTAAGAACAATTCTACATCAACAATGGCTCTGGATAAAAAACTGATCGGGTCGCTTGGGCAACAGTTTGCGCTGGAACCCGGAGAACGCAAAACTATCACCTTTCTCGTGAGTTGGTATTTCCCGCTGCACCAGGAGCGCGGCGGATTCCTGAATAAGATGACCGAAGGCGACACGGTGAACCGTCATTATAAACCCTGGTTTACTGATGCCGCGGATGTGGCGGCCTATGTGAGGCGCGATTTTGATCGTCTGGCGGGCGGCACGCGCCTATGGAATAAAACCTGGTACGATTCAACGCTGCCCGTCTGGCTGCTGGACCGGGCCATCATTCCGGTGAACACGTTGGCTACGCAGACGTTTTTTTGGTTCGACAACGGTCGGCCGTGGGGATGGGAGGGCGTTGATTCCTGCGAAGGGACCTGTACGCATGTCTGGAGCTATGCCCAGGCGATGTCGCGGCTTTTTCCGGAACTGGAACGACGGCTGCGCGAGATTACGGATTACGGCATCGCCTTTGACGAAACAACCGGCTTAATCGGGTATCGGGGGGATCATATAAAAAAGGTCGCCATTGACGGTCAGGCCGGAACCATTATCCGCACTTGGCGAGAACACACCATGTCCCCAAACAATGAGTTTCTTGAGCGGGTCTGGCCGCAGACCAAAAAGGCCATCGAATTTCTGATCAGTCAGGATCCTGATCAGGACGGCGTACTCGAAGGTTCGCAGGCCCACACGTTGGATGCCAGTTGGTCGGGGCCGATGGGCTGGCTCTCTTCGGTTTATTGTGGCGCCCTGAGGGCTGGTGAACAGATGGCGCTGGTGATGGGGGATGATGCCTTTGCCTATACCTGCGGACGGATTGCCGACAGCGGGTATGAAGCGATTGTTGAAAAGGTCTACAACGGCGAATATTTCATTCACCGTCCGCCAAATAAGAAGCAGATTAACACGAGTGACGGCAGCCATATCGATCAGGTACTGGGGCAGTCCTGGGCGGTGCAGACCGGGCTACCGCGCGTTTTGCCGAAAGAGGAA
Source organism: Pontiellaceae bacterium B1224 (assembly GCA_029432815.1). Lineage (GTDB taxonomy): Bacteria > Verrucomicrobiota > Kiritimatiellia > Kiritimatiellales > Pontiellaceae > Pontiella. The sequence goes on from JAROBA010000021.1 coordinate 37,507, forward strand.
ACGGTGTCCGCGCTGAATGCCCTTTGGAAATACAATGTGTCGCCCGAAGCCGAAGGGTATGCGGTCAAACATACGGCCATCAAAGGCCACCGTGTTTATGCCGCAAAAGGCGAAGCCGGCATGCTCATGACCACGTGGCCGACCGGCAAGGGGGCCGAAACCGCGGTACCCGGCATGAGTGAGCGTGTCGAGGATTTTGAGACCTGGCTCGGCCCCGGTGGCTACTTTGATGAATGTATGACCGGATTTGAATACCAGGCCGCGGCCCATATGGTCTATGAAGGGGAGCCGGGAAGTGAGCTGGTTAAATACGGACTGGCCGTTGCCCGTAATATTCATGACCGGTATGCACCCGAAAAACGCAATCCGTTCAATGAAATCGAGTGCGGCGATCACTATGCCCGGGCGATGGCCGGCTACGGCGTTTTGCTCGGCACCTGCGGTTTTGAATATAACGGTCCGCAAGGTGAAATCGGCTTTGCCCCGCGCATCACCCTCGAAAATTTCCGTGCACCGTTCACGGCCGCGGAAGGGTGGGGCACCTTCAGTCAGAGGTTGGATAAAAAGGAAATGGATGCTCGCATTGCCCTCAAACACGGAGCCCTTGAGGTGCAGACCGTTCGATTGCACCCGGAAGGACTAGAGGTAAAGACCGTTCATGTGACCTTGGGCGGGGAGCCTGTGTCAGCAACCGTGAACATGCATAAGGGCACTGCGGTAATCGAACTCGAGTCTCCAATCCGGATCCTGGAACAACAGGAATTGCGTTTTGTGCTGGCCCCCTGATTAGCATTCAGAACCGGATTTTATGAAAAACAAGGAATAGATATGTTTGTAAAAAAAGTGAGCAGGAGCATCAGTGTTTATGCATGCCTTTGGGTTGATCCTGGCTGCGGGGGTTCCGGCAGTTCCAAAACCGAATATTGTCCAGATTCAGGTTTCGGAAGAGGGTCATCATCTGCTTGCATACAAATTGCTCGACAGCCGACTCGATGAAATCAAAGAAGTATTATGGAGAAAAATATGAAGACAAAATTTATGCCTCTGTTCATGTGGGCCTGTTTGGGAACCGGTGGATGGCTGCAGGTTTCCAATGCTGCTATCACGCTGGAAAATCTCAACAGCGTAACACAAACCGGTAACTGGACGGGATCGAGTGTCGGCGAATCGACATTAGTTGTCGATGATGCGACTGGAAATCGTGGTGCATTGTTCGGGCGGGACGGTCTGGACCTAACCGCTAATTTCACCAGTGCCGGATCGTTGGCTTCCGGTGTAACCATCACGTATGACCTCGGGCTTCGGCGAACGGACTCAACCGCGCGAACCATGATGATGAAAGGGATTGATTCCGGAGGGAACGTCCTCTTTGTGCTCGGCCTGCAGGGAGATGATGGAAGTAGTAGTGATGGGCACGAGCGGCTGGTTGTTTTCAGCGAGGATTTTACGGGCAGTCCAACGGGAGGCGGGGGCGGCACGATTACCTACCTCGGAACCATTGGCACATTTGTTAAAGGAACCAATGCTTACGATGAGGACATCATGCATACGGTCAAACTTGTGTTGTCGGCAAGCAATTTCGACGTATTGGTCGATGGCTCATTGGTGGCAAATGGTAATGATATTCCCTATTTCAGTGGCGCAGGAACCGATATTCAAGCGCTCAATTTTCAAACCGATATCGCCGGCGGCGCGTGGTACGATAACTTTGAGGTGATCGCGCTTGCCCCGAAGGAGGTTGTGCCAGCCTCGCTGGGCATGGTTGGGATGGTGGATGGAACCAATGCGGTTGTCGGGGCTTCGGGGTTCGGGACCGGTTCAGTGAACTCGTTGCAAATGTGTGATGACCTGCTGAGTAACAACTGGGTTACCGTCGCCACCACAACAGGGGTCGAGAGTGCCGAATGGGTGCTTTTGTCCACGAATTCATCTGCATTTTACCGGGTCATTTCTGAATAATGAAATCAAAAAACTCCATCTTAATAAGCAGGAGAAACGCTCTAATGAAAAATTCTTTATATCTTCCAGCCGCTGTCGTTTGTATGGCTCTCTTTACATTGGAGGCTCATGCGACCGCGTTGTTCAGTGCGGACTTTCAAGGTGGGGCTGACGGTTCTGCCACGGTGGGCAATCTCAACAGCGGAACGCAAATCGGAACCTGGGCGGGTTCGAGTATCGGCACATCGACTCTGGACACTGCGGGCAGCAACCGGGGGGTGCTGTTTGGAAGGGACGGTCTGGACGTTACCGCTAATTTTAGTAGTGTCGGATCGCTGACCGCCGGTGTAACCATCACGTATGACCTCGGGCTTCGTCGAACGGGCGATCCCACGCGAACCATGATGATGAAGGGGATTGATTCCGACGGGAACGTTCTCTTCGTGCTCGGCCTGCAGGGACACGATAGGTCGATTGATGTGGGGTACGGGCGACTGGTTGTTTTCAGTGAGGATTTTACAGGCAGCCCAACCGGAGGCGGGGGAGGCACGATTACCTACCTCGGAACCAAGGGCACTTTCAGTAAAGGAACCGACGCATACAATGAGAGCATCATGCATGAGGTCAGTTTGGTTCTCTCTGCGAGCAGTTTCGACGTGTACGTCGATGGCTCATTGGTAGAGAACGGGAATGATATTGCCTATTTCAGCGGCGCAGGAACCGATATTCAAGCGCTCAATTTCCAGGCCGATATAGCCGGCGGTGCCTGGTATGATAACTTCGAGGTACAGGGGACGGGATTGTCCGTTCAGGAAGTCGTGCTCTTTGCCGCCGACTTTGAGGGAGAGATTGAGTTTGGGCCGGTTACTTTATCCGAAGCCCATAGAGGGACGCTGGAGATTGATCTGCGTATGCTGAATCAATATGAGGATCAGCCTCAGGAGGTGCAGGATTTTTATGCTGCTTGTCGGGAAGCATTCACTGGGGAGACTCCCGAGTCGGATGTGGCGGCAATCTGTCAGACTTCCAATCGTTGGAAGCTAGGTGGTCCGATGTTGGGCGATGTGACTACAACGAACGTTTCGGTTTGGACGCACCTGCCGGAATCGAGCGTTGTTGAAGTTACCGTGACCCCGGAAGCCGGTGGCGCGTCTCAAATCTTTCAGTCGAGTGAAACGAACCTGATGCCGGCGGTGCGTTGCGAGGGGCTTTTGCCGAATACGGCGTATACCTATCAAGTCGCAAATGCGGATGGACAGGACTTAGGGGGTGGGCGTTTCGTGACAGCTCCGACTGCGTTAACAGAAGAAACGTTGCGTATCGCATTTGGGTCGTGCTTCCATAAAATCGGGCTCCATCGGCCGGAGCTATTGGATCTCATTCAGGAGCGAGGCAACCGCGCAATGCTGGTGCTCGGCGATTCCGCCGTAGATGACCGGAAGAACGACTTCGGGTTAATCAACGCGGATTATTTGCTACGCAATCTGTCGCCGCCATGGCAGGAGATGACGGCGAATGTTCCGGTTTTCGCCGGATGGGATGACCATGATTATTGGCACGACGACTCCTTCGGTACGGAAACGAGAGGCCAGTGGATTGATGTTGAAGGATTGCGAAAAAACTGGAAAAGCCAGTGGAACAATCCGGATCGGGATGTGGAACGTGAGGGCATCTATTTTCAGACTCAAATCGGGCCGATACATTATATCGCCCTTGATACGCGCTCCTGCCGGGTGAATGATGCGCGTGGAGCTCTGAATTCATATTTGGGTGAAGAGCAAATGAACTGGTTGAAAGCGCAACTTAATGCATCGACTTCACCCTATATCCTTCTGAGCAGTGGCACGATGTGGAGCGATGATATCTCCGCTGGAAAAGATAGCTGGGGAACGTGGGATACCGCTGGACGGGAAGAGATCTTTCAACTGATTGACGCGAAAACGGATTCGCAGGTGATTCTGCTGTCCGGTGACCGCCACGGTGCGCGCGGCTTTGCCATTCCGCGCCCCGGCGGCAAGAAAATCTACGAGTTTGAGGCCGCGACGCTGGGCGGAGTCCCTGGGCCTGGCGCGTGGGCAGACGACCCGATGAATCAGCTCTTTGGCTATACGGGTTCGGACTTCTGGGCCTTTGGTGAACTTTCGTTCAGTACAGTAACGAATGAGCCTCAGGCGACCTTCCGCCTGATCGATGAAAATGGTGATGCTTTAGAAACAATTGTGCTGGAGAAGTGAAATCATAACCAACGTGCTGAAAATTGAGCAAGATAAGGTTAAAGGAAGTAAAAGGACCATTGAAATGAGTGAGTCGAAAAATAATGAGAACAAGGGGGCGAGTACGTTTCTGTCGAGCAAAGGCGGGATCTTGAGCGGTCGCCGGAGCTTTCTGGCCTATGCAGGCGTGGTAACGGTCGGTCTGGCAGCGCGGCCGGTTCGGGCTGAAGAAGAGTCCCGCATAGTTTCGCTGAAGGAGGCGCACAAGGGGACGCTGGAAATTGATCTACGGATCATGAACCAATATGTCGAGCAGCCGCAGGTGGAGCTTGATTTTTATACCGGAGGTCGCACGGCGCTGACAGGGCCGAACCCGGAAGAGGCCCTGGCAGCACACTGTCGTAAATTCAAGCGCGCGAAGTTGGGTGGACCGATGTTGGGCGATATCACTGCTGCCGGCGTTTCAGTTTGGCTGCATCTTCCTGAGCCGGTTTCGGTCGAAGTTAAAATGGCTCCGAAAACGGGCGGCGCATCGAAAACATTTACCTCGGAAGCGGCTCGGTTTCAGGTGGTGCGTTGCGAAGGGCTCCTGCCGGGCACAGAATATCGCTACACTGTGACCGATTCTAAGGACCGAAAGCTTGGCGGCGGTGATTTTGTGACGGCGCCGTCAGCGCTTTCAGAAAAGCCAATGAAGATCGCTTTTGGAACCTGTTTTCATAAAGTCGGGCTATACCGTCCTGAGTTGATGAAGCTGGTGCAGGAGCGGGGCAGCCGCGCGATGCTGGTGCTTGGCGATTCCGCCGTGGATGGTCGCGGGAACAACTACGGATTGGTTCAGGCTGATTATCTGCTGCGCAATCTATCTCAGCCGTGGCAACGGTTGACCGCGAATGTTCCGGTTTTTGCCATCTGGGATGACCACGACTATTGGGGCGACGATTCGGGAGGTACCACAACGAGAGGTCGCTCGATTGATCCCGTAGGGCTGCGCAAAAGCTGGAAGACGCACTGGAACAATCCGGACCGGCAGGTGGATCGCAAGGGGATTTATTTCCAGACCCACATCGGCCCGATTCACTACATCGCGCTCGATACGCGTTCCTGCCGAATCCAGGAGGAGCGGGGGAAACGGAATTCGTTCCTTGGCAAAGAGCAGATGGACTGGCTGAAGCAGCAGATCCGGGAATCCACTTCGCCTTACATTCTGCTAAGCGGCGGTACGATGTGGAGCGATTATATCTCCAACGGAAAGGACAGCTGGGGCACCTGGGACACGGAAGGACGCGAAGAAATTTTCCAGGTAATCGATGCCAAGAAGGATACGCAGGTCATCCTGCTCTGCGGCGACCGCCACGGCGCACGCGGCTTTGCCATTCCTCGTCCGGACGGTAAGAAGATCTACGAGTTTGAAGTCGCCACGCTGGGCGGTGTTCCGGGGCCGGGGCCCTTCGGGGAAGACCGAAGCGCTCAGCTGTTCGGGCTGAAGAGCAGGTCATGGGCCTTTGGTGAATTTTCATTCTGTACAGCCGATGGCGTTCCTCAGGCGACCTTCCGTCTGGTCAATGAGCGCGGAGAAGAGGTGGAAACGGTTGTGCTGGATTAATCGATGAAAAAGCTATGTTTGTTAGTTTTTGGGTTGCTGTGCCAGTCGCTCATTGCAGAGGAGGACTCTCTGCCGCCGTTAAAGGATGGCCGGTCGCCTCAGACGGTTGTAGAGGCCTGGGCGGGCTATGATCCACAGGCTGAGTCGCTTGAGGTCGAGATATTCAAGGAGTGGGAAGAGGAAGGAATCATTTTTCGCGCGTTGCGGTACCGGATCGGGATCTTTAAAGGTCAAAAGGCGTGGATGGCTGCCCTGTACAGTTTTCCCAAAGGCGCAAAAAACCTGCCAGGCTTGGTTCAGGTACATGGCGGGGGCGGGTTTGCTACAACCAAGGAAGGTCTCAGTAATGGCAAACGGGGATATGCCACCATTTCTTTAAGTTGGCGAGGGGATGAGAAATATTTGGAAAGGCATGATCTGCCGCCAACGGCGCAAACGGATTGGGGCGCTGTGGAAGGAAGGCAGGTTGCTGGAACCCGCGATGTGAAGTCGGAAAGCGAGAAGCACTACGATCCGGTGGATTCGGCACGGAACAATGGATACTTTTTGCGGACCATTGCTGCGCGGCGCGCACTGACTTTTCTGGAGCAGCAGCCGGAAGTCGATGCAAACCGCCTGGGCGTAAATGGTTTTTCAATGGGCGGTGTCATCACCTTTATGACGGCTGCCATGGATTCGCGCGTGAAAGCGGCCGTTCCGTGGTGGGCGCCGCCCTTGGTGCTGGACGGCAGTCTGCTGGGACGAACCGCCAAATCGAATGCGTATGCGGAGCATATTAAGTGTCCATTGCTTATAATGGCACCTTCAAATGATTTTCATGGAAAGGCTGAAGATGTGGCGTGGATGATCGATCACATTCCAGGCAAAGACATCCGCATTGCCCGGTCTGTGCATTACAACCACAAGAACGATTCCGCTTCCATGGCAGCGAGAGAACTGTGGCTTGATGCCAGGTTGAAAGGCGGATCGTCATTTCCGGTCCAGCCCGAAATCAGTGCTAATCTGAAAACATCTGACCGGCGACCGGAGATTACGGTTATTCCGGATGACTCGATGCCGATCTCCCATGTGGATCTATTTTACACGCGGGATGGGAACGAACCGGAGATGCGGACGCGCTACTGGCAATATGCCAAGGTCCGGCAACAGAGTGGAAACTATAGTGCCAGCCTGGATCTTTTTGAGATGGAAGAACCGGTGTGGGTATTCGCCAATGTCTATTATGCGCTGGAAGATTCCGGTGAATCCCGGGATCTAACGGAGGAGTCTGATACGTTTACGGTTTCCTCACGGCTGCAGATGTGGTCGGCCGAAGAGCTGAATCAAGCCGTCGTCAGGATGCAAAGTAAAACTACGCCGCTGATTGAACCCTTCGATGCGGACTGGGAAAAGGAGTGGATGGTTTTTGATTACAGGTGGGATTCATGGATACTGAATAACCCGCGCGTCCCGATGCCCCGGTACGGCAGGCTGGTGCTCGACGTTCAGAGCGCCGACGCCAACCATCTGACGGTTGAGATCGGGGACTACCGCGGCACTTTTAAGATGAAGGGTGGAGCCGATGCCCAACGGATTGAAATCTATCCCTTCGACCTGAAGGAAAAGAAGACCAAGGCAAGGCTGTTAAACTGGTCCGCTCTGAAGAGGCCGATGATCAGATTATCTACGAGCCGGAGCAAGCCTGAACCTTTGTTCAAGCGACTGGCCTGGGAAACGATTTCTGAGGCAGAGTTTATGGCCAAACGGCCCTTTCAGTTAGGAGAGGTCGGGAAAATAGATGGGAGTGTCATGCTCACTTTCGGACTGGCCGACCAGGTGGAAGGAAGATTCGATCCGGAGAACAAATCGGTCAAGGTCGACGAGTCAATTGCCGCAGTCGATGTTACAACCGGCCTGCAGGTGCACTCGCACAGCGAGCTGACCTATTTTCTGAGCGGAAAATTTTCAACGTTCTCGGCTTCGCTAATTCCATGTTACCAGGCATCGGTGACCTTTGAGGCCTATGCGGATGGGAAGAAGGTCTATGCGTCTGATTATTTTAAAGGGAAAACCCCGCCCGAAGAGATTCGGATCGATGTTTCCGGCGCGCAAATGCTCAAGCTGATTGTGACCGAAGGCGGCAATGGCTGGGGAGGCGACTGGGTCATGTGGGGGAATGCATCACTGCGATGAGACCAAGGCGCAGTGACCGTGTCTTAATAAGGATCACTTGATAATGAAAAATAGCATTAAACGATTCGCGACCGGTGTGACGGCATTGCTTTGCACCTGTACCATGGGTTTGCACGCCGCTCCTGAGGACGGTTCGCATGCTGAAACAAATCGAAAAACGGATTGGACGTTTACACCGGATCCTGCTTTGCCGAATGTCCTTATTCTGGGCGATTCCATCTCGATTGGCTACACGAGACAGGTGCGTGAGCTGTTGAAAGGCAAGGCCAATGTATATCGGCCGGTGAGTAGCGATGGAACGCGTCCAAAAAACTGCAATGGAACCATGGTTGGGTTGAAGATTAGTGAACCCATGTTGAACGCACACCCATGGGATGTGATTCATTTTAATTGGGGGTTGCACGATCTCAAACATGTCAAAAAAGCACATACCAATATAAAGTCGAACGATCCGAATGATCCTCAGCAGTCCACACCTCAGGAATATGAGGCGAATCTGCGGAACATTGTTGCAGCACTGCGCAAGACGGATGCCCGGTTGGTCTTTGCAACCACCACGCCCGTTGTGCCCGGCACGCTGAACCCGCTCCGTACACCGGAGGCTCCGGTTGAATACAATGCCATTGCCGTGAAGATCATGGCAGACAACAACATTCGGGTGAACGATCTTCATGCCTATTGTCTGCCGAATCTGGCGGAGTGGCAACAGCCTGAGAATGTGCACTTCAAGCCTAAAGGACAACAGGCGCTCGCAGAACGGGTGGCCGCTGTCATTGCGGAAGAGTTAGCAGAAAAAGAGAAGAACGCTTCAGCACCTTCTGTTGAAGACCCCATTGTCGGAGATAAGCCGATCATTCGCTTGTGGCCGATTGAACAGGTCGGCGGTGAGCCGAATCGGCTTCGTTATGACGTCACCAACCGCGGCAAGGTTCGGTACGAAAACGTGAAAGATCCGCATCTGGTCGTTTTTCCGACGCAGTCAAAAGGCCCGACGCCCGCCGTGCTTTATTGTCCGGGTGGTGGGTATAAGCACCTTACCCCGAAGCCGGAGGTGATCGACTGGCTGAACGAATGCGGGATCACGGTATTTATGCTCAGGTATACCGTACCGCATGACCGCGAAGCCGCCTTTTGCGATGTACAGCGCGCCATGTGCATGGTTCGGCACAGCGCTGGGAAATGGAATATTGACCCGAAGCAACTTGGGGTGCTGGGAAGCTCGGCTGGCGGGCATCTGGTTGCCCGGTTGAGCCAGAATCTCGAACCCAGGGCGTATCCGGGCATTGACGCTGCGGATGAAGAGAGCTGCGAACCCGCATTCGTAATCCTGACCTCTGCGGCGTATCTCTTCAAAAAGGAGGGAAAGAAGGTTGTGCCTCTTCTCGCGAATGAATTTCACATGAACAATAACGTAGCCCCGACCTTCATGGTCTGCGCGAAAGATGATACCGCATTTTTCGCCGGTAATGTGGCGTACGAAAAGGCGCTGAGTGCTGCAGGAGGGTCGACACAGATTGTGATTTCGGAGACGGGTGGCCACGGTTTGAAGGAGGTCAACTGGTATCCGGAATGCCGGGAATGGTTGAAAGAACTGGGAATCAATATTAAAGAACAAAAGCAATGTTCATCGAAGCTGAACGTTATCCTGATCATGGCTGATGACATCGCCTACGACAACAATTTCGGTGCATACGGTGCCCGAGAGTCCTGGACGCCGAGACTGGATCAACTGGCAAAAGAAGGCATGACCTTTGAACAGGCTTATTCGACCCCCAAGTGCACACCCAGCCGCGTAAAGTTGATGACGGGGCGCAGCGGAATCCGGAACTACATCGGTTTCGGCTCATTGGCATCTTCTGAAATCACCTTTGCCCAGATGCTTAAAGAGGCAGGATACAAAACGCATGTAGCCGGGAAATGGCAGCTTGATGATAAAGGGGGCACTCCAACCAGCGAGGCTGGTTTCGATTCGTGGATGCTCTGGAATACAGCGTCGGGGCGGGGGAGCCGTTATTGGGAGCCCAGTTTCGATGTGAACGGAACGTTTACCTCCTACGGCAAGGAGGTCTTTGGTCCCGATCTCTGCGTTCAATCGATTCTGGAATTCATCGAGGAAAACCGGGCGGGGCCGTTTTTGGTCTACTACCCGATGCTCCTCGTCCATGGGCCCTTCGTGACGACGCCTGACAGTGAAGTACACGAGCGCAAGGATTTGCAGGAAAACTTTAAGGATATGATCCAATATATGGATAAATGTGTGGGGCGGATTGTCGACGGGTTGAAGATCATGGGGCTTGCGGAGAATACGGTGGTGCTCTTCTGCAGTGATAACGGAACAAACCGGGCGCTTTCTTATGAGTCGTTCGGAAAAACTGTAGACGGGAAGAAGGGCGTTCCACACGACCGCGGCACGCACTCCCCGATGATTGTGCGTTGTCCGGGCACCGTATCGGCCGGAGCACGTTGCACCGACATCATCGATTTTTCTGATGTTCTGCCTACGCTGGCCGCTATTGGAAATGCGCAGCTGCCGAAGGTGGAACTCGACGGGCACAGTTTCTGGCCACAGTGCCAAGGTAAACCGGGGAATCCGCGGGAATGGATTTTTCAGTATTACTGGCCGAAGAGCTGGAGCTGGATCCCGGATGAGCTGGGCGAAGAGGAGCTCGTCTGGGTGCACAATCAAAAATATAAGCTTCACGGAAACGGACTGTTTTACGACATTGTGAACGATCGCGAAGAGCTCAGTCCCATTCCGACGGAACAGTTCACAGACGAACAGAAAAAAGTTTTCCAGCTGTTTAAAGAAGCCATGGCGTCTATGCCGGATACGAATGATGCCTATGCGAACAACCGGTCCAAAAAGGCGAAATAGATTTTCTTAGAACGGTATAATCATCCAAACCAGGGAGCTCATTTCAATGGAAGCAAATGAAGAAACTATAAATCAGCAATTATGTTTCACTCCATCCAGTGGACGCGGGCCGTCTCTTGGGCGCAGAACCTTTTTGGTGTCTGCCGGTACGGTGACGGCTGGCCTGGCCGCCGGCCCTGTTCTGGCGGCAGGTTACCGCAAGAAATACGCAGAGCTTGTCAAAGGGCACTCTGGCATCAGGGGTTACTGGCGCTTTGACGGGAAGCTCACTGATGAATTAGGCAAACAACCCGCTGTTGAGGGGCCTGCGAACCTTGAGTTTGCGAAAGGCGCGGTGGAGGGGCAGGCTTTACACCTGACGCCGGGACAGCGTGTCGGCGTTCCCGGACTGGATGTCGTTGCGCGCGGCGCTGAAACGTTGGAGTTGTTCTTTAAGTTGAATGCCCTGCCGGACGAAACATACGATCCGGTGATTGTTTCCTGGGCATCCGAAGAGGTCGAACGCTTTATCCTGGGAGTGAAGCACGATTTATCGGGGCTGATCTGGAAGCAGGGCTATGCCGCCCATCATGTAACCTCTATCAAGCTTCCGACGGGAAAACCGGTTGAACTGGGGTGTTGGTATCACCTGACCATCATGAGTGAACAATATGATCTGCGCATGTATGTGAATGGATATGAATGTGCCCTGACGGGCGGGGCCATGCACATCAGCCGCCGATACAAGGAGAAGGTGGCCCCAATGACATTCGGCTATGTAGCCAGGGGGAAGGCTCGTGCTGCGAATATCGAAATTGATGAGTTCGCCCATTACGGCGAGGGGCTTTCCCTGGAGGAAGCTCGGAAACACCTGGTAGCCGGCGGTTGGAGCAAGCAGCTCGAAGCATACGGTCGCGAAGTCGAATCCTATCAAGGCAAATTGAAAAAGGTGCGCGAGAAGAAGCGGGCGTCTATTATGAACGATCCGGCGTTGGTGGCGCGCGGTGAGAGCACCGTCTATCAGGGAGAAAACCTTTCTGCTATTTCGTTCATGGTGGGCGGTATCGGTGCCGGTGCGGTTCAGTATAATGGCGAGGCCGAACCGGCGATCTGGCAGATCGCCTGCAACCACGACCAAACAAAAATTACAGACAGCTTCATGGCGATCCGGGCGCAGGCCGAAGGGGAAATACCTGTCATACGCGCCCTGCAGACAAAGTCGGTCGGACCCTTTGCGGCGATGAAGAGTCTGAAATTTATCGGAGAATACCCCATTGCCAGATATCAGTTTGAAGAGCCGGCGCTTCCGGTAGAGGTGGAACTGGAGCTGTTGAATCCTTTCACGCCGCTGGATCTGAAATCCTCGGCCATCCCCTGTATTGTCAGCACCGTAAAGGTCACGAATACATCAACTGCCCGGGTTAAGGTTGATATCCTGGCCGCACAAAAGAATGTGGTCGGTTACACCTCCGGAGCAACGGGTTCCAAGCCGGCTTACGGACAAAACCGGAACCGCCTGCTGCGCAAGGATGATGCGACGTTGCTGCATATGACCAAAGGCGGCGAGGGACAGGGGGGCGGAATGGATATGGTGCTGATGACTCAGGCGTCAGGCGCTTCGGGACTGGCCTCGTGGGATTCACAGGAAACACTGCACAGCACATTTTATAAAGCCGGGGAACTGAGCGGTTCAGATACAACCGACCTATCAACAGCGGACCAGACTCAGAACGGGGTTCTGTCATCCCCTCTGGAGCTGGCTCCCGGAGCGTCAAAGTCGGTGACCTATGTCCTGACCTGGCATATGCCCCGGGCCGAGCATGGAGAGAAGGAGACGTGGACGCATAAAGGAAATATGTATACCAACTGGTGGCCCAATGCGATGGCGGTAGCGGATGATCTGCGGAATGATCTGGATGATCTTACGGCGCGGACGCATCGTTTTCATGATTCATTCTATGCATCGAACTTGCCGCAGTGGTTATTGGACCGGCTGAGTTCACAGCTGGCCACACTCCGGAGTCAGACCTGCTGGTGGGCGGCAGATGGATATTTTGGAGTGTATGAAGGGGTCGGGGCAAGCCAGGGCTGTTGCGCCGGAAACTGTGCCCATGTCTGGCACTATGCGCAGTCACACGCCCGCCTGTTCCCGGAACTGGGGCGCAGGATGCGGGAGCAGGATTTCGACAACCAGAAAGACGACGGCCGGCTACCCTTCCGGCATTCGCATCCGAACAGCCGTGCGACCGATGCGCAGTTCGGCACGATCCTGAATACCTATCGTGAATATCTATGCAGTAACGATGATGTATGGTTGAAGGAGCAGTGGCCGAAACTGGAGCTGGCGATGAAATGGGCCATGGAGCAGTGGGATTCAGATCAGGATGGCTATATGGATGGGCGGCAGGATAACACGCTGGATGGCCATATCTATGGATGCTCCTCCTGGCTTGGAACCATGTATTTGTCGACGCTCGAGGCGATGGCGCGCATGGCGGAAATTAATGAAAACCCGCAGCTCGCCGCATCGTACCGAAAAATCCGCGCGTCCGGGCAGAAGCTACAAAACGAGCGTTTGTGGAATGGTGAATACTATATTCAGGAACCGGGCAAACAACGTAGTGGTGACTATTTCGATGGATGCCATATCGATCAGCTGCTCGGTGAATGGTGGGGAGAACAGGTGGGTGTTGATCGGAATTATCCGGCGGACCGTTCGAAAAAGGCGATGGAGTCCTTGTTTAAATATAATTTCCACGCGGACTTCCACGGCCAGTCGATGCGACCCCGCCAGTTTGTGGCTGTAGAGGATGGTGGCACCAAAATGATCACGTGGCCAAAGGGACAACGGCCTATTCCCTGCATGGATTACGGGGATGAGATTATGACCGGTTTTGAGTATGCCGCCGCCGCCACGATGATTCAGAATGGATTGCTTCGTGAGGGACTGACCGTGGTGAAAGCGAACCACGACCGTTATGACGGCCGAAAGAGGACCGAGAACATTTCGAAGTTGGGGGTCTGGGGCTACACCGGCAATCCCTTCGGCGATGATGAGTGCGGAAAGTTTTACGGTCGCGCTTTGAGCATCTGGTCGATGCTGCTGATGTTGCAGGGCTTCGAGTATGACGGTCCGGCAGGCCGCATTGGGTTTGCCCCGCGCTGGCAGCCCGAAGATCACGCCAGCTTCTTTACCGTTGCCGAAGGCTATGGACTGTTTACACAAGAGCTGAATAAGAAAAAGCTTAACGCTTCTATTGATCTACGTGAAGGGCAACTGCGATTGACAGAGGTGCGATTAGCTTTTCCCTCAGGGATGAAACCCGCATCCGTGGACGTGAAGTTGGGCGTTCATGCGGTGCTGTCACGTTTTGAAATGAAAGGTGGGGCTTTGAGCATCCTATTGAAGACTCCTCAGGTTCTGAAAGCGGATAAACAGCTTAATATTCGGGTGACGCATATAGAAAAAGATTGAAAATGGATCGGTCGTTCTCGATACCGATTGCGAACGCGTCACCAACAGCGTCGGCAAATCGAATGAATACCTGAAATTGGATACCTACTTCTGGAATTGTAGGGCAGGGGGCGAGACCCCACCATAATTCCGCGATCATGGATCGCACAGCTACACGTTTTCAAGCACCTGTCGCCTCGGAACGCCATTTTCCCGGCCTCCTCTATATAGAGGATATGCAGCTTGCTGGATTCGTGTAGAGTTATTGTAACTTGGAAAAGGTCTCTGTTAATTCATGGGCCTTAACACTCACAAAAAGGGAAAAAATGAAAACGAGCATAAACGCAACATTAATAGGCGCGTTCATCGCAACACTGGCCGCCCCCTTCGTATCGTCTGCTGCGAGTATTACTTACAATCCAGAGTTCAATCTGGATGAGGCTGCTGTCTCGAATCCATACGCCATTGCTGCTAACACGGTCACTCCAGTTAATTCAGCGATAAGCGATGGAACAGCATCTACGAGCTATGTGTTTAATGATGCCGCTACCGGTCTATCGTTTAGCTTTGATCTGAACTATAGTGGCACGGTTAATCAGGAGAATGGCTCACGGCTTCAACTCAACTCTTCGCCTACCGTCTCCCAATCTGTAACGATTGAGTTTGGTGCCATCACAGTGGATACCAGCGGGTATATCCATGGAACGATCGGAGGGATCACGGGGCCTGTCAACGCGAGTGCCACGTCTGCTGGATTCAACTATTTTCTGGCTGAAAGCTTTTCAAATAGTGGAAGCGTCGAACCTTATAATATTCTTACCATCGATGACGGAACTGGCAGCTTAACTTCCTACACGACAGATCCTGCAGCTGCAGGCTCTGCCCCGGCCGGGGCGACTGTCATTGACCTCCCTGCAGGAAATCAAGTTATCACGCTTGCTTCCACGACCATAAATGAAATCACTTTCACCGCGACACAGGATATTAATGGTGCCGTGCGTTTGAGTGATCTTGGCAGTACCATTCAGCTTGATGTGCAAGCGGTTCCGGAACCGGCTACACTGGGTCTGGTGGCCCTGTTCGGTGGCGGAGTTCTGTTTATCCGCCGCAGATTCATGATGTAACTGTTTCGACTCTATAAACAGTCCTTAAGCCCCGGATCTATGCCGGGGCTTTTTGTATTTCGGCATGGTCAGGTGGTATTCGGGTATTGGATGTCTTGAATAGCTATCCCGCTGATCCGTAAATGATTAACTCCTCTATATGTACGATATGAATTCATTGGATCTGTGTTAGCTTATATAGTGATTCATCGAGTTTTCAGAGGAGTATCATTACCGTTATGCAATTCAGGAAGAAGAAACTCACATTTGCGCTTTTCATTGGTTTAGCCTTAGTTTCGGGGAGCATTCAGGCGGCTGATGTCTATATAAGCGAATTTATGGCGAGCAATACCTCGACCTCACTGGATGAATTTTACGAGGCATCGGACTGGATTGAAATCTATAACGATTCCTCGCTGTCGATCAATCTGGCGGGCTGGTCGCTCACTGATAATCCAACGCATCTGACCAAGTGGACCTTTCCTTCTGTCACGGTGGGCTCGAAGGGGTATCTGCTGGTGCGGGCATCCGGACGCGATACCGTTGAGAATGGCGAGTTGCACACCAGTTTTAAACTGGATGGCGATGGCGAATACCTGGCGCTCGTGCAGCCGGATGGCATCACGGTGCAGCACGACTTTGCGCCGGCCTATCCGGACCAGAAAAAAGATGTTTCCTATGGGTTGGCCTTTACTTCTAATGGGGATGAGGTGACCCTGTCGGATTCGCAGACAGCATGTAAATATCTGGTACCATCCTCGGACCTTGGGACAGCCTGGCATGAGACCGTTTATGATGACAGTGCGTGGCAGGACGGCCTGACCCCCATCGGATATGATCGGTCAAGCAATCCGGTCATCGTCACGTATCAGGCAGAAGATAATTCAGCAACTTCAGGATGCAGCGTTCAGAGTTCATGGAGCGGTTATACGGGAACCGGCTATATGGATATGGGCGGTGTCGGCTCATATTTTGAATGGAATACGATTGATGGCGCTGGCGGGGGAACGACTACGCTGAACTTCATCTATGCTTCCTCTACCGATCGTCCCTGTACCATCAGCGTCAACGGTACCGATGTCGGTACGGTGGATTTTACCGCCACCGGAGGGTTCAGCAGTTGGGAATCCAAAGAGATTTCGGTGCCTTTAAACAGTGGAGCGAATGTTGTCCGGGTTATCGCCGCAACCTCAGCCGGCGGTCCGAATGTGGATCTGCTGGAGATTGTCGTGTCAACGTCGGGATCGGGGCCCTACGATGACCTGATCAATACCGATGTTGAAGGGGATATGTACGGTATCAGGGCCTCGATGTATATGCGCATTCCGTTTGTGGTGGATGATCCGGCTGAGCTCAGCGACGTTATGCTCCGTATGAGTTATGAAGATGGGTATTCCGCATATCTGAATGGAACGCCGATTGCCAGCGATAACCTGCCGTCCGGCTCGACGCCCACGACGCTGGCCTGGAATGCGGGAGCCCAGACCGCCCGGAATGAATCCGACGCGGTGACGATGATGCCGGTATTTACCAGTTCATCGCCGGCGAGCTATCTCGTCCCCGGAACCAATATGCTGGTGATTCACGGCCTGAATAAAGGGACGTCCAGTTCAGACTTTCTGATGCAGACGGAGATTACGGCGAGTCTACAGGATGGTTTTCAGGGATACACCGATGCATACTTTGCCATGCCATCCCCGGGGTACGAAAATTCCGGCGAAGCATTGGGTTTTGTGGCGGATACCACCTTCAGCGTCGACCGTGGTTTTTATTCTAATGCATTTGATGTGATCATTTCCACGGATACCGGCGGAGCAACCATTCATTATACCCTCGACGGCTCAACTCCTTCGGAAGTGAACGGGATAGAATATACCGCACCCATTCCAATTGCTGGAACAACCGTGCTGCGGGCCATCGCCTTCAAAGCCGGATGGGAGAGCTCAGACGTCGATACGCAGACCTATATTTTCCCGGAAGACGTAGTTCAGCAACCGGAACTGCCTGCAGGCTGGCCGGCAGTCTGGACGGGCGACTATTCCGATTATGAGATGGATCCGGACATTATTACAAATCCGGTGTATGCCGCAGAGTTCCCGGCTGTTTTTTTGCGGATTCCAACGATTTCGATTGTAACGGATCAGGACAACCTGTTTGGCAGTTCCGGTATTTATGATAACAGCACCCGGGAAGGTGTTGCATGGGAGCGCCCGGCTTCAGCGGAGCTGATTCATCCGGACGGATCAAAAGGATTTCAGGTCAATTGCGGGCTGCGAATCCAGGGCGGGGCCAGCCGCATTGCTTCCCGTTCGGCCAAACATTCTTTCCGCCTGCTGTTCAAGGATATCTATGGGCCGACCAAGCTGAATTATGATCTGTTCAAGGATAGTCCGGTAGACTCTTTCGATACCATTATTCTTCGGGCCGGATACAACAACAGCTGGATTCACATGAGTGGAAGCCAGCGTAATAAGGCGCAGTATGCGCGCGACCTGTTTGCCCGCCGTGCCCAGGCCGCGATGGGGCAGCCGGCCTCGCACGGCATGTATGTTCATCTCTATGTAAACGGGCTCTACTGGGGGATCTATAATCCCAGTGAACGCCCCGAGGCCACGTTTGCTTCCGATCATATGGGGGGCGACAAGGATGAGTGGGATGCAACCAATTCGGGGACAACGCCGTTTACGGATGGCGATGCGGTGGCCTATGAAACCATGGTGGACATTGCGACCAACGGTCTGTCAAGTTTGGCGGACTATCAGACTTTCATGCAATACTGCGATGTGGAGAACCTGGCAGACTATATGATCGTAAATCACTTTATCGGCAACGGCGATTGGGATCATAAAAACTGGTATGGCGCGCGACGTCGAAGAGCTGGGGAGGGGTATAAGTTTTTCTGCTGGGATTCCGAGCAGTCGCTGACATCGGCAGGGGCGAACACAACCGGCAAACATAATTCAGGTAAACCCACGGATCTCTTTCACAATGCCAGAACCAACGAGGAATTCCGGCTACTGTTCGCGGACCGGCTGCATAAACACCTGTTCAACGATGGCGCATTAACGCCGGCCAGTACGTCCAATCTCTGGAAGGAAATCAGTAATGAACTCGATGATGTTGTGGTGGCGGAATCCGCACGGTGGGGCGATTGGCGAACGACCAATGTACCTTACACGGTGAACGATCATTATCTCCCGGAGCAGACCAATATTCTGCACACTATTCTGCCCGGCCGAACGGTAGTCGTGCTGGACCAGTATGTGAGTATGGGGCTTTATCCTGATCTGGCCGCTCCGGAATTCGGCTCTGTCGTATGCTGTTTCACGAACATGCTTACAGTAGGGCTGAACGGCCCGACCAATATGTACTATACGACGGATGGAACCGATCCGCGTGAATTCGGCACGGGGGCCATTCACGGTGCGCTGTATCAGCAGGAAATTCTGCTGAGCCATTCGGCTCGGATCATGGCCCGTTGTTATGATGGAATCACTTGGAGTGCGCTGGCAGAGCGGGAATTCTGTACGGCGGTTCCGGCGTTGGTCATCAGCGAAATCATGCATTCCCCCCGCATTCCGGATGCCGGTGAAATCGGTGTGAGTGGCGATGCGAACGATTATCAGTTTATCGAGCTATATAATGTAGGGCCGGATCCCGTCGGCTTAAGTGGGCTGATGTTTGTGAACGGAGTCCGGTTTGACTTTTCCGATCACGACCTGCTGACATTGCTACCCGGTGAATATGCGCTGGTGGTTAGGGACCGGGCGGCTTTCCTTGCCCGGTATCCGGGGCTGGAGTTGAAAATTGCCGGGGAGTTTGTCGGGCGGCTTTCGGGGGATGGTGAGCAGATCCAGCTGGATTCGGCCGCCGGTGACAAATGGGAGATCAGCTACGGTGATGGTCGCGACTGGCCGCTGGCAGCGGACGGGGCAGGGCATTCACTGGTGCTGAATGATTCCGATGCCGGAAACCTGAGCTATGGCGGCCACTGGAGTGCCAGCGCCATGATGGATGGTTCTCCGGGTGCCGCGGAACCGGTTTTTGATACCTCTCTCTGTTTAAACGAAATCACCGGTCACACGGACCTGAACGATCCGGCTTATCCGGATTATGATTCCAATGATTGGATCGAACTGTTTAACGCGGGTACATCGACGGTGTCGCTGGCCGGTTATTATCTGAGTGATGATCCCTACGACCTGCTGAAATGGGCTGTTCCGACGGGCCTGGATCTTGGGCCTGGCGGCTTTATTACGTTCGATGAAATTTCGGGTTTCCATGCCCCGGTCACATCCGGCTTCGGTATCAACAAAGCCGGGGAGCAGATTCTGCTGACCTATGCGCCGGACGGTGTGGTGCAGCGCGTGGTAGACAGCCATGAGTTCAAGGGGCAGGTGAATGGAATCAGTATAGGCCGCTATCCCGACGGAGCTGACTATTGGGTGTCAACCCTTCCTACCCCTGGAACAAATAATGTGATGGATGGTCAGCAGGTTGTGATTTCTGAAGTGATGTATCACCCCGTGGAAGATGGGGGAACGAATGAGAATACAAATCTGGAATTCATTGAGCTCTATAATCCTTCAGGATCGGCTGTTCCACTCTGGTCCATGGATGGTGTCGATGTGCTTGGAAGCTGGCGGATCAAGGGCGACGTCAGCTACACGTTTCCCAGTAACACAACGCTGACCGTAAATCAACGGGTGCTGGTTGTTCCTTTCAACCCCCTCGATACAACGCTTCGGGGTGAATTTATGAGTTATTACGGGATGCCGTATGCTCCCCCCATGTTTGGTCCGTTTGATGGAAAACTGTCGGACCAGGGGGGGCGGATCACACTTGAAAAACCACAGGCACCGGATGCGTTTGATGAAAACATTTCCTGGGTGATTGTTGATGAACTGTTTTTCAGCGAAGCTGAACCCTGGATGCCGGCAGCGGATGGCGTGGGCTATGCGCTGCACCGCGTTTCTAATGATACTTCCGCGGCAGATCCCGGTTCATGGCAAGACGCGGTTCCCTCTCCGGGCACGGCTTCTGTCTTTCAGCCAGATCTGCTGATCACTTCGTTCTGGACTTCCGGTAATCAGGCGCTGTTTGATTTCCAGCTTCTGCCGGATACGGAATATACGCTGGAATATTCAACCAATCTTACGGACAACGTCTGGATGCCGGGAGCTACGCTGGAAAACCAGATCAATTACACTGTACCGATTTCATCTGAAACGAATGCCCTGTATTATCGCCTCAAGCGAAAATAACCGGGAAGGATTTAGATTAACCCCGAGTTACCTCCTTCATACGGAGGATAGGCGGCCTTCAGAATTCGGATAGAATGGGGTCTTAATAGGAAAAGGCCTTAGTGTCGTCATGGGGCTCAACTCAAAATAAAAGGGACAATAAAATGAAAAGATTAATAATAGTGTCAGCACTGATTCTTTCAGCCAGCTTGGCACAGGCTGGCTTGTATATTAATGCGGGGAATATCCCGGATGCAGGTATTGGGCCTAATGGGTCCAATGTGAACTATCTCGCATATAATACCGGAACCCATGAAGCATCCGATGTCGGGGCCCAGGAAATCTTTGGTGGGGTCACTTTTGCCGAAGGTGGAATCGCAGGAACATACGATGTCGGCGTGGAATATACCTTCCCTGATACGACAGCCGATACCGTTAAACAGTCTTATGGTCGACAGAATCTGGGTGGAAACAGCACGTTCTATGAAGATTGGATTGGTATCGACGTACGGGCCGGTAGTGGCGGAAATGGTGTTGGTACGACGCTTCGGCTTAATTTGACCGGTCTTCCTGCAAATCAGGAATTCACCCTCACATCCTATCATTTTGATACCCAGGACCAGGCGGGAACATTTACTACGAGCCTGACTGGAACAGATGTTTTTGCTTTTGGGAAAGATGTCGACAAAGATGGAACAACGGACCCGGCACCCTTCGCGTATGACTTTACTTTGACCTCCGACGCACTTGGTAATGCATCGATTGATTACCAAAACGCCAGTGGATCATGGACTGCTACAAACGGATTTGATCTGGTTGCAATTCCGGAGCCGGCCACGCTTGGTTTGATTACGGCGTTCGGGGGATCGATCCTCTTCATCCGCCGTAGATTCATGATGTAAGTGTGCAGTCATAAAACGAAAAGCCCCGCGCAATGTCCGGGGCTTTTTTTGGGTTCATGATCCATTTCCGGGGAAGGCTTGTCTTATCTTTAAAAAGAAGAACTCGTCATTCCGGTAACCATAGGCCTTCGGAAATGGAGCTAAAGAGACATGGATATGAAGAAAAAGATGAAGACCTGCGATGACGCACCGGTAAATTGCGGTGCCTCCGAGGCTGGCTCCTACTCGGGTTTAGGCCGGCGCGACTTGATCAAGGCAGGGGGGCTGACATCGGCCTTGCTGTTGTCTGGAAAAATACCCATTATGGCTGGCCCTTTTATGAAGACTGACTTTCCAGATCATTTAATACCGGCGGATAAGAAGCTGGCCGTCGATTGGGTGGCCTCTCTGACCCAACGAGGTAAACCGGAGGTGTTCACCGGTGCTGAACTCACCTATATCGGCATGCCCATTGGCGGCATTGGCTGCGGGCAGTTGTATCTCGGTGGCGATGGGCGTCTTTGGCTCTGGGATATTTTCAAGTCGAACTATGCCCGCGAAAAGCATGAAATGAAAATGAGTGCCATGACAATGTGCGGGCACTATACCGATCCCGTCGCTTTCGGTGAGGAATATAATTCTCAGAATGGGGCCGAGGTGCAGCAGGGGTTTGCAATCCGAGTAAAATCGGGTGAGGAAACGCTTATACGTTCTCTCGATAAGAATGGTTTTCCCGGCGTGACCTTTCGTGGTGAATATCCGGTCGGCCGCGTGAACTACGAAGATGCCGATTTCCCGGTGGCGGTGACGCTGGAAGCCTTCAGTCCATTTATCCCTCTGAATGCAAAGGACTCAGCGCTTCCCGTCACGATCATGCATTACACGGTGACCAATACATCGGATAGGACATTAAAAGTCGATCTGGGCGGCTGGTTGCAGAATGCGGTCTGCCCCTACACGAAAGATCCAATGCTTGGAAAACGCGCCAACCAATTGGAACAGGGTGCGGGGTGCACATCGATCCTCAGTACGATCGGCGGTTCAGAGGAAATCACGAAAGAACATGGGTACGGTTCCAGTGCGCTAACGGTTCTGGACGGTGAGGGTATTCGTGTCAACGGGGCGCCCTCCATCAGCAATGCTGATAACGCTCAACAGTTTTTTAATGCACTCGATAAGGCCATCGATGAACCCGTTTTCCAACCATTGGATAAATTGTTGGTCGGGGGCCTCAGCGCCTCCGTCGAACTCGAGGCCGGCGAGTCGAAAGTCATCACATATCTGGTTTCCTGGTACTTCCCCTTACATCAGAAAGGAGGGCGACGCGGCGATCAGAAATTCACCAGTCGTCACTACCGTCCTTGGTTTAAGTCGGCCGGAGACGTCGCCGAATATGTGGCGGAAAAGCGTGAATCGCTGATCGATGGCACCTTGCTTTGGAACAAGACCTGGTACGACAGCTCGCTGCCATATTGGTTGCTAGATCGCAGTATGATCTCGCTGGATTGCACGGCGACGCAAACATTCCATTGGTTTGAAGATGGCCGCCCCTGGGCTTGGGAAGGGGTCGATTGTTGTCAGGGAACGTGCACCCACGTCTTCCACTATGCCCAGGCGATGGGCCGCATCTTTCCCGAATTGGAGCGTAGGCTTCGTGAGATGGTCGACTACGGTATCGCCTTCAAAGAGGATAGTGGAGGCATCGGCTATCGTGGAGAGTCCAGTCAGTTCGCGGCGGATGATGGACAGGCCGGCACGATTCTGCGTGTCTATCGTGAGCATCAGATGTCGGCCGATAACGAATTCCTCAATCGCTTATGGCCGCGGGTGAAACAGTCGATTGAATACCTTATGGTTAAAGACCCGGATGAAGACGGCCTTATGACCGGAGCGCAACCGCATACGCTCGATGCCTCATGGACGGGTGAAATTGCCTGGTTGAGCTCGATGTATCTTGGGGCATTGGCCGCCGGCGAGGCCATGGCACTCGAAGTCGGCGACGACGCCTTTGCCGCGAAATGCCGCCGTATTCTCGACCAAGGGTACAACACCATGGTTAGCGAACTTTTTGACGGCGAATATTTTATTCATAAACCCAGCGGAGGTGCAGGTGAGGTTGATGGCGATGATGCGGATGAAATTGAAGGTGTCGTTGATGATTTAAACACGAATATCGGCTGTCATATCGATCAGGTGCTCGGACAGTCCTGGATGCATCAGGTTGGTCTGGGACGCATCATTCCGAAGAAGGAAACCATCTCGGCACTTGAGAGCCTGTGGAAATATAACTTTGCTCCGGATGCGGGTGGCTACGCCCTTAAGAACCGCGAAATTGAACCGGCTTTCCGATGGTATGCGATGGAAGGGGAAGCGGGTCTCTTGATGACAACGTGGCCGAAAGGCGGGGCAAAAGATGCTATTCCCGGCGATAAACTCCGAAGTGTGGAAAATCCGGATGTCTGGACGGGGCCCGGTGGCTATTTTAATGAGTGCATGAACGGGTTTGAATATCAGGTGGCCGGACACATGATTGCCGAAGGTGCGCCCGATAGCCCCTTGGTTGAGAAAGGCCTCGCGGTGATGAAGGCTGTGCACGAGCGCTACGGTGCGGCCAAGCGTAATCCCTATAACGAAATTGAGTGCTCCGATCATTATGCCCGCTCCATGGCATCTTACGGAATCTTCCTGACGGCCTGCGGCTTTACCTATCATGGCCCAAAGGGCGAGATCGGCTTTGCGCCAAAGATCAACCCCGAAAATTTTAAGGCCCCGTTCACCGCTGCCGAAGGGTGGGGAACGTTCAGTCAAACGATCGATGAAGCCGGCTTGCTGGCCGAATTCCAAGTGAAATGGGGAACGCTTCAACTGCAGACCATTCGGTTAAATCCGGTGGGAATAGACATCAAGAAGGTTGCGGTAACCTGCAAAGGAAAACCGGAGGATGCAACGGTAAGGACGATGCAGGGCCATGCGGTAGTTCAGCTTAAATCCCCAGTGCAGATTCTTGAAGGTCAGGCACTGCGTGTGGTTTTAATACCTTAAATCAGTCGCTGGGTTGATGTTGAAATGCGGTGGTCTAGCGTTAAGAAAATGGCACGTGCATCATTCATATGCATGATAGGCAGCTTCGTGAATTCCCATATACTCGTGCGAACTGTAAATAGGGTGTAGAGCGATGGGGCTACTTAATTTGGGTATAAGCGGAGCAATCTGTTGTTTGGCTTTGGCGGCTTCTTCCGAGCCGGTTGTGAAGGTGGACTGGGAGCGGTTTCTGGCGCGGCACGATCTGGTTTGGACGGAAGCTCCGCAGTCGTGGCACGACGGGCCGTTTCTTGGCAACGGGATGCTCGGTTCCATGCTGCATCAGGTTGATGATCACACGCTGCGGATCAGTTTGGGTCGGGCGGACATGGAAGATCATCAGACCGCCGGCACAGCATTCATTGCCCAGTCGCGTCTGCCGAACGGCTATTTTACGCTGAAGACGGTCGGAAAAATCACCGGCTTTACCGGGAGGCTCGATCTCTACAACGCCGAGACCCGTGTTCAGGTTCAGACCGAAAAAGGAACGATCGATCTGTTCGGCCTGGTTCACAGCGAGGATATGGTCATTTTTTACGAGCTTAAACCGTCCGCCGGTGAAGCGGAAATTCAGCTCGACTTTGTTCCGCTCAAGGCGATTGCGCCGGCGCGGCTGCAGGCGGAAATCGCCGTTGAGGAAAACGGAGACAAAGCACCATCCAGCCGAAAGAAGTGGGCGTCCGCAAAATATACCTACAACCCCGACCCCGAATTAACGCAGATGGACGGCTGTTCGGTTTCGCGTCAGCCGTTGAAGGCCGGAGGCGAAAGCGGAACGGCGTGGATTGTGAAGGATGGAGCAGACGGGGCGAAACGACTCTACATTTCCATTGAGCACAGTTATCCGGAAGCCACGGCAACGGCCGATGCGGTTTCCAACCTTCGGAAAATCGAGAACGAACCGTTCGATCAGTTTATTTCCAGACATCGGAAGTGGTGGCACAATTATTATCCGCTGAGTTTTATCAGCCTCGACGACACGCGCATGGA
This sequence comes from Pontiellaceae bacterium B1224, assembly GCA_029432815.1. Lineage (GTDB taxonomy): Bacteria > Verrucomicrobiota > Kiritimatiellia > Kiritimatiellales > Pontiellaceae > Pontiella. Next base: position 63,042 of record JAROBA010000021.1, read on the forward strand.
GAGTTTTTACTGGATTCAGGTTTATAAGTTCGGAGCTGGCGCGCGCAAAGGGCGGGCGTTCATGGACACGATGGGGCCGTGGATGGTGGAGGACACCGCCTGGGCGAACGGTTGGTTTAATCTGAACACGCAACTTTCCTATTGGTTTCTCAGCACGGCAAACCGCATGGAAGTGGCGGAAAGCCTCTTTTCTAAACTGGATGAAAAGCTGCCGCAGCTCATCGCTAACATGCCGGACGAATGTGGGGGTGAATGTGCAGGAATGGGTTCGATTGTTCCTCAAACTTTTATCAGTCATGTCGGCAAGGTCGGGAGTGGGTTTATGGGCGAGCTGCTGTGGACGTGCCATGATTATTGGCTGATGCTGGAGCGCACGATGGATGCGCAGCGCACAACGCAGCAGTTTTTCCCGCTGTTGAAAAAGTCGGTGAATACCTACCTGAGTTACAGCGTGGAGGGCGACGATGGCAACGTTCATCTGCCGCGCACCCGTTCACCGGAATATGGAAACGGGGAAGACTGCAACTTCAACCTGTCCCTGTTCCGCTGGGGATTGGCGACGCTCATCGAAATTGACGAGCGCTACGACCTGAACGATCCGCAGCTTGCGCAATGGCAGGATGTATATGCGCGGCTGGTTGATTATCCGGTGAATGAAAACGGCTTCATGGTCGCGAAGGATTTTCCGTTCGAACAGTCGCACCGTCACTACTCGCATCTGATGATGATTTATCCGCTGTGCGAAATTAATATCGACCAGCCTGAAAACCGCGAGCTGATTGCCAAATCGGTGGACCATTGGATCAATTATCCGGGCACGGGAAACGCGGGTTATTCCTGGAGCGCAGCGGCGGCAATGTATGCGCTGCAGGGTGACGGTGAAAAGGCGGCTGAATACCTGAATATCTTCATGAAGATGCAGCGGCTCTATCCCAATAATCCGGCGAAGATTTGGTGCACCACCATGTATACCGAAACATCACGTATTCAGCCGGTCACCGAAACGCCGCTGTCGCTGTGCGACTCGATGCAGCTGATGCTGCTACAGAGCTGGGGCGGCACCATCCGCGTGTTCCCGGCAGTTTCCAAGGATTGGAAAAACGTGGTTTTCGAGGGGCTGCTGGCGGCTGGCGGTTTTGAAGTCAGCGCGAAGCGGCAAAACGGAGCAACGCAGTTTGTGTGCATTAAAAGCAATGCCGGGGAACCGTGTGTTTTGAAACTCGATTTCGAGCCGGCAAAAATTGAAGGAATTCCGGAGACGGCTGTGAAGCAGGTGGAATGTGGATTGTATAAATTAGATTTAAAAAAAGGCCAGACAGCGACGTTCTTTGGAAAAGTCACAGAGGTCGCCGTAGTTGAACCGGTTGAAAGCGATTCCAAGGGTTGGAACGCGTTCGGACTGAATGAACGATATAAAGGAAGTGTTGAATGAAAATCCAATCATTGGAAAACAAGGTGTGTGGGAAAATCAGATGGACCGTGGTTATGGTCATGCTGGTTTCCATTTGCGGGGCGCAGAAATTCAGCAAGCCGGAACCGGCGGGTCCGCTGCGGAATGATCCGGCTTTGGAGCAGGAATTCATGGACTGGGGGTTGGGGCTGTTTGTTCACTGGTCGTTTGATTCCCAGTTAGGATCGGTGATCAGCCACTCCATGGACAAAGCATCGCGCGACTATCTGGACCGCTATGTCAATGAGCTGCCCAAAACATTTAATCCAACGGAATATAATCCGGACGAGTGGATGCAGATGGCTCAGCTGATGGGCGCAAAATATATGGTGTTCACCACGAAGCATCACAGTGGTTTCTGCATGTGGGATACCGAGACCACAGACTTCGGCATCATGAATACACCGTATGAAAAAGACATCGTTGCTTCCTATGTAGATGCCTGTCGCCGTTATGGGATGAAGGTGGGCTTCTATTATTCACCGGAGGATTTCCATTTTAATTATGAGCGGGATATCCCGGCCCGTTCCGGCGCGCAGGGTCGCAAATACCATGAAGAACTGATCGAGTATACCCACCGGCATCTCGATGAACTGTTTAAGAACTATGGTCATATTGATGTGGTCTTTCTGGACGGCGGGCATGCCGAAGAGCTGGCGCAGTACATTCACCAGATTTCACCCAAAACCATTGTGACGCGCGGCGAAATGGTGACGCCGGAACAGAAGCTTCCTCCGCACTCGATTCCCGGTCCGTGGGAAACCTGTTTCACGCTGGGTAATCAGTGGCAGTATAAGCCGACCAACGAAGAGTATAAGTCCGGCTCCAAGTTGATCAATATGCTGGTGGAAACGCGGGCGAAAGGCGGCAACCTGCTGATCAATATGGGGCCTATGCCCTCCGGAAAAATCCCGCTGGAGCAGGAGGAACGTTTTCGTGAGCTGGGACTTTGGATGTTCGTGAACGACATCGCCATTCACGACATCCGCCCGTGTGCAAATGTTGGCAGCAAGGACGTTTATTACACCCAATCCAAAGACGGGAAATATGTCTATGCGATCCTAACCGGCTTTACGGATGATGATCCGGGACCAACGGAAACCCAGTGGGGTCGGGATCAGCGGAAAGATTTTGTGCTGAAGGAACTGAAGGCAACGCCGGAGACAACCGTCCGCATTCTGGGGCAGGAGCATCGGCTGGATAAATTTCAATCCCGGATTGATATTGAAACCCGATTTGAGAATACCGACGAAGGGTTGGCGATTTCAGCGAAGCGCGCGCAGCGGCTCTACAACAACCGCCGTTGGCCGAATGCGGTCGTGCTTCAATTTCAAAACGTTGAGTTTAGATAAAAGAGGGCGTCATGAAACTTGGCCTGATCGTTACATTCCTTTTCCCCGTGTTGGTGTTTACAGCGTCGGGTGTCGAAAAACACAATCTTCCCTTCAGTTGGGATACGGTACCGGTGTATGCCCATCTGGCAAATATGTCGGAGGATTTTACACCGGAACAGCTGGATTTTCTAGCGGAGCATTTCGACTTTATCACCATCGAAAAAGGTCAGGCCAAGCGCAAGCACGGCAGCACGGAAAAGGGGTTTGCGATTGCCGTGCAGGAGCTTAAAAAACGCAACGCGCAAGCGAAGGTCCTTTTCTACTGGAATGCCGCCATACATATCGGCGGTTACGAAGCCGGTGAGACTTTTCCGGAAGACGGAAGGTTGATCAGCAAGCAGGGTGAGCCGATGACCATTTTTAACAGTTCGTTCTACGATCTCTCACGGACTGATGTGCAAAACTGGTGGGCGGATACTGCGGATATGGCGGTTCGTGAGTTGGGTGCGGATGGTATCTTTGTGGATGCCGTCGGCAAGTTTAGCAATGCCAGTCGGCGCAGGTCGCTGACCGATGTGAAGATCGAGGCTCTCAACAATGGCATGGTTTCCATGGTCCAGGAGACGCGCAATAAAATCGGACCGTCGAAACTGCTGATTCAAAACGGCGTGTCCGATACGCCCGGAAATATCGGTACGAGACTCTTGAACGTGACCGACGGTGCGATGAAAGAGCACTTTGTGAGCGCAACCCCCGGAAAAAAAGAAGAACTGGCCGAAAATATTGAGCTGCTTCAAAAGGTAGCTAAATCGGGAAAAGTGCTCGTGATTAAAACCTGGCCGGGTTTTGACTGGCGTGACAAAGAGACGATGAGTAAGCCCCGCGAAGAACGGGCTAAGATGGCGCAGGAAGCAATTACATTTCCGTTGGCCTGTTTTCTGATCGTGGCGGAACCCTATTCTTACTTTTGCTACACCTGGGGTTATCAAGGCAATGATACCGGCACGTTCGTGTGGTATCCGGAATTGGACAAACCGCTTGGTCCGCCCAAGGGCGATGCCCAGCATAAGGGCTGGAAATATAAACGCGAATTTGCACACGCCTCGGTCTTCGTCGATATCGAAACCGGGGAATCCCTGATTGAATGGAAATAACAGCTTCTTATGAAAATAATTAAACAACTCGTAGTGTCGGGTATTTTTGCAGCATCCATAGTTTGGGCTGCGCCGAAGCCGAATATTGTGCACATTCTGACGGATGATTTCGGGTGGCAGGATCCGGTCTGTATGGATGTGGATGGGGTTACACCCTATGAAACGCCGAACCTCGATCGGCTGGCGAAGAACGGGCGTAAGTTTATGCAGGCGTATTCGCCGTCACCGACCTGCGCACCGTCACGGGCGGCCTATATCTCGGGGCAGTATCCAGCACACACCGGAATTTATCATGTGATGGGTGGCAAGCTGCCGCGGGCCTATTCACCCAACTTTACCTACATCAATCCGTTCTATCGCTACCGGCTTCCGCTGACGGAAATGACGATTCCGAAGGAGTTGAAAAAGGCGGGGTATGTGACGGGGCATGTTGGAAAGTGGCATCTGGGCGGGCGCAGTAACGGCTATCCCTTTCCCGGGGATTATGGTTTTGATATCGGCTATGTAGATGATCTAGGCAAAGGCGGTACCTATTATCCCGATCCCGATATCTGGGGAGATCGGGCAACGAAGAAAGACCCGCATAACGGGTTGGCAAAATCGATGAAGCCGGACCGTCTGCACGGATGGGCAACGAACGATCCGGACGATCTTTTTCGGATGAATGAAGACGGTCGACCCTTTGATAAAACGCTGGATGTGGCGTTGAAGTGGCTGGATAAACATCATGCTGAACCGTTCTTTCTGAACTACTGTACGTACTATGTGCATGGCCCGATTCAGACGCGTAACCGCGAGCGGTTTGAATACTACCTCCATAAGATGGGCTACGATGAATTTCCAACTGATCCGGGAACCATCAATAAAGGGCGTGGCGGTAAGACCGATCCCTACTATGCCACGATGGTGGATACCCTCGACTGGATGATCGGCGAGGTCATTACCTATCTGGAAGAAACCGACGATCCGCGCAACCCGGGGCATAAGCTCATCGACAATACATACATTATCGTCAGCTCAGACAATGGCGGATTGGTCAATCGATCCGGCGGCACCGTCACGGATAATTTCCCGTTGCGGGAAGGTAAGCAGGATGTTCACGAAGGCGGTGTCCGAATTCCGTTCATCGTTCGCGGGCCGAATGTTCCTGAAGACTCGGTATGCGAAACGCCGATCTCGCTGATCGATCTATATCCGACCTTTGTTGACATAGCGGGACTTCCAACCTCTGGAAACGCCAAGCTGGACGGCTGCAATATTCGTCCGCTGATGGAAGGTAAGGAAACGGTTGCTTGTTATGCCGATGGAACTCCGCGGGACAGCATCTTCTTTTATTTCCCGATCGAACTCAGTTCGGGCACCGCGATGCGTAAAGGGCCGTGGAAGATTTACCGCAATCTGGGGCCGGGGAACAATAAGAGTCCGCTAGTGGAATTGTACCGGCTTTATAACGATGACGGCTCTATGGCGGATGTCGGTGAGAATAATAATCTTGCGGAAGAAATGCCGGAGCTGACGAACCAGCTGTTGGCCGAGCTGGATGCCTTTCTGGGGGAGGCCAATGTGAGCTATCCCTATAAGAATCCAACCATTGGAACTCATCCCGGACAGCAGAACGTACCGGCAGTGGTGAGTCGAGGGGCTGAGGGCGATCGGATCTGGGTTGAAGTCGAGACGGGTGAGGATAAATCAAAAATTGTTGAGGCCAAACTGCTCTACACCGTAAATGGTGGAAAGTTCGAACTTTCACGCGGTCGGCGCGAAATGTGGTTTGAAGAACCGGCAATCATTAAGAAGGGCAGGATCGAAGGAACCGTGCCGCCGGGCACGTCGCATGCCGCATTCTGTATGCGGGACAATGAGGGTTTTCTGGTGATGTCGGAAGAGCTTCCGACCTATAGGGACATGTCTTCGAGCAATGCGGATTCGTCGTATACCAAACATACGTATCCCTTCCGTCCGGGACTCTATGCGCTCATTAAGTTGGGCAAAGAAGCCCGGAAGGAAATGATGCAGGACGGTGGAAAGTCGGACAAAACACTTCGTTCGGCTTTGGTTGAGGCTGAGGCACTTTATGCCGCAGGAGAAGGAACGGATGAACAATACTATGCCGCAATGCGGGGTTTGAGAAAGTCGATACGGGACCTCAAGGGGACCGTGCCTCAGGCGGATAATTATTATTTGAATCTATTCCGTCAGAGCGGTGCGTTTTAAAGGGAGCAAACTGAATGACTGATTGTACGAATTTTAAGAGAAGACACTTTTTGGTTTTAACCGGCGCAACGGTTGGCGGGGCTTTAACAGCTCGTGCCGCTAAACCGAAAGATCCGCGGTTTGTTTCATTGAAGGAGGCCCACCAGGGGACGCTGGAGATTGACCTGCGGATCATGAATCAATTCCAAACGCAACCGCAAGACGTCCAAGATTTTTACACGCGCTGTCGCGTGGCTTTCACGGGTCGGAACCCTGACGTGGAATTACCCAAAATTTGCCGCGAATTCAAGCGGCGTACGTTGGGCGGCCCGATGTTGGGGCAACTATCCACCGATAGCGTTGCGGTTTGGGTTCATTTACCTGAACCAGAGGCTATCTCGGTTGAAGTGGTTCCAACGGCCGGAGGCAAACCCGCTGTATTTAAAGCCGAAAAAAGCGAGCGGGTTGTGTCAGTCCTATGCGACGGGCTGTCTGCCGACAGGGAATACCACTATGCGGTGCTGAACTCCAAAAAACAGAAGCTCGGGGCTGGGACGTTCACGACCGCTCCAGCAAAGCTCTCGGCGGATCCGTTTAAGATCGCGTTCGGAACCTGCTTCCACAAAATCGGGTTGCATCGCCCGGAGTTGATGAGCCTGATTAAGGAGCGTGATAATCGCGCGATGTTAATTCTCGGCGACTCGGCGCTGGATGGGCGTCGGGATCGTTATGGGGAGGTCTATTCCGATTATCTGTTGCGCAACCTCTCTCCTGCCTGGCAGAAAATGAGCACGAACGTACCCATCTACTCGGCGTGGGATGACCACGACTATTGGGGTGACGACATGGGGGGTAAAACAACCAAGCAGGGCAGCCCTATTAATGTGGATTGGGTGCGGGCGAAGTGGAACGAGCAGTGGAATAATCCGGAGCGCGATGGGGGGCGGGCAGGAATTTATTTCGATACCCAAATTGGGCCCGTTCACGCGATCGTGCTCGATACGCGTTCTTGTCGCGTAAACGATGAGCGCGGAAAGAAGAACTCCTACTTGGGCAAAGAGCAAATGGATTGGCTCAAGAAAACGCTGAAAAAATCGACTGCGCCTTTTATTTTGCTGACTAGCGGTACGATGTGGGGCGACCATATTTCGAACGGCAAAGACAGCTGGGGCACTTGGGATACCGATGGGCGCGAAGAGGTCTTCCAATGTATCGATGCCAAAGAGGGGTCACAAGTGATCCTGCTTTCCGGTGACCGGCATGGCGCGCGCGGTTATGCGCATCCGCGCCCGAATGGTAAAAAAATCTATGAACTTGAAGCCGCGACCATGGGCGGTGTTCCTGGCCCAGGCGCTTACGGTAAAGACCGAAACGAACAGCTGTTTGGATATCCCGGCGGAACGTGGGCTTTTGGCGAATTCACTTTCGAACAGAAAAACGGCAAGCCTCTCGCCACCTTCCGTTTAATCGGGGTGGATGGCCGTGAAATGGAAACGATTACGTTGGACGCGTGAAGCAATTGAATTTTGATGAAGGAGATCTCTATGAAAACTAAGCCCTATTTGAAACGATTTTTAGCGGTCGGGTTGACCGTACTGATTCTGAACCCTGTGGCGGAAGCGCTGAAGGTAAACAGCCGCGGACCGTTGCTGAATGATGAAGAGCGGCAGGAAGAGTTTATGGACTGGGGGCTGGGCATGTTTGTGCACTGGTCGATGGATTCTCAACTCGGCTCGGTGATCAGCCATTCAATGGTTGGGGCATCCGATGATTATGTTGACCGCTATATCAATGAATTACCGCAGACCTTTAATCCTCGGAATTATGATCCGGATGAATGGATGGAAATCGCGAAGCTGGCCGGTGTGAAATATATGGTCTTCACCACCAAGCATCACAACGGCTTCTGCATGTGGGATACGCAGACAACGGACTTCAATATCATGAATACCCCGTACGGTAAGGACATCGTGAAGGACTATGTGGATGCCTGCCGCAGGAATGACATAAAGGTTGGGTTCTACTTCTCGCCGGAGGATTTTATTTTCCAGCACCGTAACGGTCTGGATATCCGCCGGGCCGCGGGGCGTATGGACGAAGTTCCAGCCCTTGGAACCTACAACAAAAAACAGCTGGATGAGCTGTTCAGCAACTATGGTGAAATTGATGTAGTTTTCTTTGACGGAAACGGAATGGAAGAGCTGACGCAGTATATTCATAAGCTGCAGCCGAAGTGTCTGGTAACGCGCGGTGAAATGGATACACCGGAACAGAAACTTCCGAAAGAGCCGCTTCCCGGGCCGTGGGAATCCTGTTTTACGCTGGGCAATCAGTGGCAGTTTAAACCGACGAATGAAGATTATAAGTCCGGTGGTAAACTGATTAATATGTTGATCGAGACCCGCGCGAAGGGTGGCAATCTGCTAATCAATGTCGGCCCGGATCAGACCGGTGTGATTCCGTTTGAGCAGGATCGCCGTTTCCGCGAACTGGCGCTCTGGATGTTCATTAACGGAGAAGCCATTCATAACGTGCGGCCCTGTAAAGTGGTTGGAGAAGACGGGATCTATTATACGCAGTCCAAAGACGGAAAATCGGTTTATGCCTTCATCACGAAATTTTCCGGCGATAAGGATAAGTGGAAATACGGAGAGCGGAAAAATATCGTTCTAACGGAACTGAAGGTCACCTCGGAAACTGAAATTTCGGTGCTGGGTCAGAACAGTAAGTTTCTGGAATATCAGAAAAATGCGGAACCTCAGTCTGAATTTAAACAGACGAAAGAGGGGCTGGAAATTTCAGTGATGCGTGCGCAGCGGGTCTATAACAACAGGCGCTGGCCGAATACCGTGGTCGTGAAACTGGATAACGTCGAATTTAAATAGGGAAACGTCCAATGATTGGAAAAAACATTTTTGCAGCCTGTGCTTTTGCTGTGTCGCTTATCAGCGTATCCGCAGAACCGATTTTTAATGTAAAAGATTATGGAGCAATCGGCGACGGCGTCGCCATGAATACGAAGGCCCTGCAGGCCGCGATTGATGCCTGTACGGAAGCCGGTGGCGGAACGGTTTGGATGCCCTCGGGTGAATATGTGGCCGGTACGCTGCAACTGAAAAGTAATGTGACGCTATCGCTGGATCATGGTGCTTTTCTGCTGGGCAGTCAGGTACATGCAGATTATCCAATCGATAAGCTGCGACCGGCACGTGAGGGAAATTCCGAATGCTTTCTCTATGCAGAGGATGCAACCAACATTCGACTCGAAGGTCTCGGGGTGATTGATGGCCGGGGGAAACCGGAATTCTTTCCGAAGAAGGCGGGACCCGGCGGCAAGGATAATCGCCCACGGCTGATTCGTTTCGAGAACTGCAAGAATGTGACGCTCTCCGGCCTGACGTATAAGAATCCGGCATTCTGGGGGATTCATCTGGTGGACTGTAAGGACGTACACATAAGCGGAGTGACGGTGCGGATGCGGAACAACCATTCCAACAATGATGGATTTGATATCGACGGTTGCGAAAACGTTTTGATGGAAAACTGCGATATTGAAGCTGGAGACGATTCGATTTGTCTAAAGAGCTCGTTGAACCCATGCCGTAACATTGTTGTTCGTAACTGTAAGGTTTCCAGTCATACCGCCGCGCTGAAGTTCGGAACATCCTCCAGTGGTGGCTTCATTGATGTGGATGTCTCGAATTGCTATTTCTATGACTGCCCGATGGGTGCCATTAAATTGCAGAGTGTTGATGGGGGGCGAATCGAAAATATTAACATCTCGCGCATTGTGATGGATAATGTCGGTTCCCCGATTTTTATTCGCTTGGGTAACCGCGGGCGAATCTATGGGAAAAACACCTACACCGGCACGAAAATATTGGATGCCAAAAAGTCCGAAGGTGCCTCGGTTGGCTCGATTCAGGGGATTCGGATCAGCGACGTGGTGGCCAAGGTAACCTTCCCCGACCGGGCTCAGGATGCGAAAGCAACCTATAAGAAAGCAAAGCCTCCGGCATCGGAAGAGCTGACGGAACGGGAAGTGGCGCAGGCGGGCCCGATCATGATTTCCGGTATTCCAGGACATTATGTAAAAGACGTCGTATTGGAAAATATCAGCATATCCTATCCCGGAGGAAGACCTGCGGAGGACGCAAAGCGCATCGTGCCGGAGGATATCACACGCTATCCCGAGCAATATTTCTTCGGCGTACTGCCGTCGTGGGGCGCGTATGTTCGCCATGCGAAGAATATTGAGTTTAAGAATGTGACCATGACGACCCGCGCGCCGGATGAACGTGAGCGAATTATTTTGGATGATGTTGAGGGTTTTGTTGATGAATAAAATGCGGACACTTGTATTGGGGTTGCTGCTTTGCTGCTCGCTGGCATCTGCGGATGCAGATGCTCCTTATCAGCACGGTATGACCATGATTACACCTTCCTGCCAGTGGCGTGAGGCGCTACCGTCGGGCAACGGTAAAATCGGTGCGATGGTCTATGGATCAGTGAATGAAGAACGTGTGCTCTTTAATCATAACGAACTGTGGTATCAGGGCAGGATTGAGGACGTTCCGGATATGTCGGGAGAGCTTCCGGTCGTTCGGCAATTGCTGCTGAATGGGGACTATCGCGAAGCCAACGAACACTATCGGAAAAAAATGAGGGAGGTGGGGTTCAATGGCGCGCTTGCACGATACCACCCTGCGTTTGATCTGCTGGTCACGACCGAAATCGACATGATGTTTGAAGATTATGCCCGAACATTGAATTTTGAAACCGGTGAAGTGAATGTGAAATGGCGCGACGGAGATACCCACTTTTCCAGGAAACTGTTTGTTTCCATTCCGGATGATATTTCCGTGATGTCGATCTCGGCCGATCGGGCGGGGGCCGTGAACGGCAGTGTGACCCTCGAACTTCATGATCTGAAGGATGCAATTGATCAGGCAGGCAAAGAGTTTGATCCGGGCTTTTCATCAGAAACCATCGTTGATGGTGAATTTATTGAATTTCGTGCGGATGGTTCCGATGGGGGCGAATTCGGTGGTGTGATGCGCGTATTTGCAAAAAACAGCTCGGTCAGCACTGATGAAAAACTGATTCATTTTTCCGATGAGGATGAGGTTGTTCTGGTGGTTGGTTTCTTTGCAAACGAGCCGGCGGATACCGCTGTGCCGCGTTTGAAAAAACAGCTGGCTGCTCTGAATGGGGACTACAACTATTTGATGAGTCGCCATGAGCCCCTGCATCGCGCAACCTTCAATTCCATGGGGCTGAATATTAATGTTTCCGGAAAACAGGACACACCGAATGAATATCTGTTGCTGGATGCCTATCAGAATCCAGCATCCCCGGAGTTGGTTCAGAAGCTGTTTGATTATGGGCGCTATCTGCTGATTTCCAGCAGCCGGGCCGGAGATAATCCGGCTGGCCTGCAGGGCATTTGGAATGGCGACTACCGTCCGCCGTGGGGGGGGTTGTATGGGATTAATGAAAACCTGCAGATGACCTATTGGCAGGCGCTACCCGGTAATATGCCGGGTCCGATGATGGCGTTCTTCGACTACTTTGATAGCCATATGGACGAGTTCCGCTACAACGCCAAACAGCTTTGGGGGTGCCGTGGCATCTACATTCCGCCGTTCATGTCGCCGGAATCCGGGCTGATGCGCCATACCGCGCCGCACGTGATGTATTGGACCGATGCCGCCGGTTGGCTGGCGTCGTTCTACTACGACTATTATCTCTTCACGGGGGATGAGGAATTCCTGCGAACCCGCGCGATTCCCTTTATGAAGGAAGTCGCCCTTTTTTATGAGGACTACATCGTCAAAGACGAAAATGGGAAGAACATGTTCTTTCCGTCGCAGTCCCCGGAGAATCAGCCGGCGGACAAAATGATTGAAGATCCGAAAAGCGGTCGCACCTACAAGATCAAGGTTCAGATCAATTCCACCATCGCCGTTGCAATCTCGAAAGAAGTATTCAGCAATTTGATTCAGGCCTGCGAGCAACTCGATATAGAGCCGGTCGGCGTGAGGCGCTGGAAGCAGATGCTGGCCGATATGCCGGAATATCAAGTGAATGAAGACGGTGCAATCCGGGAATGGATGCATCCTGATTTTGAGGATAATTATGAGCATCGGCATCAGTCACATATCTACCCGCTGTTTCCCGGTACGGAAGTGACCGAGGAATCCAATCCGGAGATTTATGAAGCCTGTCGCGTGGCCATTGAAAAACGACTGGTGATCGGGCTGCAGTCCCAGACCGGCTGGTCGCTGGCGCATATGGCGAATGTGTATGCCCGTTTGGGGGATGGTGACCGGGCATTGGAAGCGCTGAATATTCTATCGCGATGCTGCCTGGGGCAAAATCTGTTTACCTATCACAACGACTGGCGAAGGATGGGGGTAACGATGGATCATAAATATGGACGGTCGGCACCGTTCCAAATGGATGCCAACTTCGGCATTCCGGCGGCTGTGATGGAAATGCTGTGCGGCTCCACCTCCGACATGCTGCGCATTCTGCCGGCACTGCCCGACACGTGGTCGACCGGCGAGTTCAACAACATGCTTACACGCACGGGCGCCCGCACATCGGTCCGCTGGAATATGGAGAACAGGACCATTGAGCTGAAACTGAACGCTGAGCGCGATGCAGCTTTCCATCTGAAGTTTCCATCCGATATGGCTGAGCTGACGAGCAGTAACCCTGAAGGGGTGTCTGATTCAAAATTTGGCAGCCGCTACCGTTTCATCCAACTGGCAAAAGGTCATGAACTGAATCTGAGTATTCGACTGAAATAGATCAGTGAAAAAAGTGTATTTATGTCAGTGCTGAAACGGGGGTTTGAATTAAAGCTTTTGACTTCCAGAACACTGATTATGAATAGTATGCGTCTCTTCTGTGACTCCATAGACCGCCAAGGCGAAGCCTGATAAGTTGTCGGGAATGAAATCCCAATCCCTAAACATTGGCGGGAAGGCTGCATACGATTCATTCGAGTCCCCCCTCATTTGTCTTTGCCTTCCTGATTAGCTTGCTGATGCATGTATTCGGCCATTAGGTCATCTGTGCCCCTTCCTCGAGGAAAAGCCTGGAGGAGAGCCCAAAATGCTGCGACAGAATGAAAATGACGTGGTATCTTTTTCACTGAAGATGAGTGATGAGTGGAATAGTCTATTTCGAGAGATTAAAGTTTAATGTCATAAACGCGGGCTGGACGGCGTTTAAAGTCATAAGGATTGGAGATTATTTTGATGAAAATGGGTTTTTTGTTTTTTTTCGCTGCGCTGGTCGCATCAACATTGGCGGAACGTACCGGCTTCGACGCCAATTGGCTGTTCATTCAGGAGGATGTGCCGGGTGCCGAACGGGTCAATTTTGACGATGCCGCGTGGCGCGCGCTGGATGTGCCGCACGACTGGAGCATCGAGGGCGAATATGCCAAGAACAATCCGATGGGCGGGACGGCCGGGTATCTGCCGGCGGGGATCGGGTGGTATCGCAAAACGATTCCGGTTTCCAATGATTGGAAAGGCAAATATGTCGAGATCGCGTTCGACGGCGTCTACATGAACAGCACGGTCTGGGCAAACGGGAAGAAACTGGGCACACGCCCGTACGGCTGGAGTTCTTTTTCTTACGACATTAGTGATCTCGTTCAAACCTCGGAAACCATCACCTTCGCCGTGCGCGTTGATAATGAAAAACAACCGTCGGCTCGCTGGTACACCGGTAGTGGGATCTACGCCCACACCTGGATTGATGTGAAAGAAAAGGTACATGTTCCAACCTCTGGAATTTTTGTTCGCACGGAGGGCAACCAAATTGAAATCGACGCGAAAGTCCGGAATACATCGGATCGGGCCCAATCCGTACAGATTGAAATTTCCATCCTCGATCCGAATGGAAACGAAGTGGCTAAAACACATAAGCCGGTCATGATTTCTTCCGGCGAGTTTCAAGTTTCAAGTTTCAAGTTTCAAGTTTCCTCGCCGCTACTGTGGGACCTCGATTCCCCGAATCTATACACGGCGGTCACAATGCTTAAAGTGGGAGGAACAACGCTTGATACCGTCACGACCACTCGCTTCGGGATTCGGGATGTGGAATGGAAACCCGAAACCGGCATGTGGCTGAACGGGAAAAATGTGAAACTGCAGGGCGTGTGCAATCATCAGGATGCCGGTGCGCTTGGTGCGGCCGTTCCCGACAAAATCCTACGCTTCCGCATTGAACAGCTGAAGGCGATGGGCTGTAACGCCATCCGCACCTCGCACAATCCGCAGACACCGACCTTTTACGACATCTGCGACGAAGTCGGTATGCTGGTGATGGATGAAATTTTCGATGGCTGGAAAAAGAAGGCCGCGCACGATTATGGCCGCTACCACTTTAACGAATGGTGGGAACGGGATGTGACCGACTGGATCGAGCGCGATCGCAATCATCCGAGCATCGTGATCTACAGCGTGGGCAACGAAACCCATGGAAAAGTCGGCGAAGAGATTGTGGCGCTATGTCATGAACTGGATCCAACGCGTCCAGTTACATCGGGGCACTCCAGTTCGGAATATATGGATGTGCTGGGAGCCAACGGGGCGAGCGAAACGGTCACGTGGTTCGATCGCCTTGATACGGATCGGGTCTTTATCGGCACCGAAAATACGCACACCTGGCAGGTGCGCGGATACTACCGCACAAAAACCTGGTATCGCGACGGGCCGAAAAAGAACGCCTTTGTCATTCCGGACCTGACCGAGGAAGAGGTGTTTACGCACGACTGGATCAAGGAATCGGAGCGAGGCAACCGCAAGCAGATTTTTAATTCGAGCTATGATAACGCAACCGTGCGGTCCACGGCGCGGCACAATATTGAGCAGATTCGCGACATCCCTAATTTTGCGGGTTCGTTCCGCTGGACGGGCTACGACTACATCGGTGAAGCGAGCTATGTACACGGTGGCTGGCCGTTCAAATCGTTCATGGGCGGCGCGATTGATATGGCCAACTTTGAAAAGGATCTCTTTTATCTCTATCAGAGCCAATGGACGGATGAGCCGATGGTGCACATCCTGCCGCATTGGACCCATCCCAAAGTCAAACCAGGTACTGAAATTCCGGTCTGGGTCTATTCCAACTGCGACGCAGTTGAGCTGTTTTTCAATGGAACATCGCTCGGCAAACAACGACCCGGAACAACGTGGGATGAAATGCAGTGTGAATGGCTGGTGCCGTGGCAGCCCGGCGAGATGAAGGCAGTTGGGTTTGTAAACAATCGGGCGATTACGGAAGAGATCGTCCGCACTGCCGGTGTTCCGGCCCGCATTGCGCTTTCCATCGACGGCGAACCGCTGGCCCCTGAGGGTAAGGACATCGTGCAGGTGCGGGTGACCACCACGGATGAAGCCGGTGAAATGTATCCCTACGGCGAAAACCGGACCTGCTTTAAGGTGATCGGACCCGGGAAAATCCGTGCGCTGGATAACGGCAGCCCGGTCGATGTGGAACCGCATTACGGCGTGGACAATCGCATTGCCTTCTATGGCCTGACGCGCGCCTATATTGAATCGACGGGGGAAGCGGGCGACATTGCCTTATTGGCCAGTTGCATTCTGGGCGAAAAGAAACAGATCACTTCGAATAAAGTGAGTATCGATGTGCAGCAGCTTTCACTGCGTGGAAATCTTCCAACCCTTGGAATCAAAGTTTTCTATACGACCGATGGTTCAACTCCGACAATGAAATCCAAACCGTATTCCGAGGCCTTCTCCGTTCCGTTGGGCACCACGGTTAAAGCCTTGGTTGTGGTTGACGGAAAACCTTTCCAAACCTTGGAAGAACGCTTTTCCGCCGATGAAGGCTTTGTTTGGAACGAAGCAACGAAGGCCACAAATGTCGGAGGCGACCAGGCCGAGGATGCCACTTTCAAAGGGGCCAAAGTGGTTTCGAAGGGATCCGGATTCAATGGAAAAGGCTTCCTGGATTTCGGCCAGACTAAAGGGGCGTATGTTGAATGGTATCAGGAAAATGATGGCGATGCCGGGATGGCTGATTTGGTTATTCGTTACAGCGGTAAAACCGGCGGCCGGCCGGGGCGTACCGTCAAGTTGACAGTCAACGGAAAGACCGTGAACGAAAAGCTACTGCTTCCAACCACTGGAAACTGGGGCTCCGATTGGAAAACCGTTACTGTGAAAATTCCGCTCGGGCGCGGGGCGAATACCATTCGCCTGACCACGCTGGAAAACGGCTGTATGTATATCGACGAAATAAATGTCCGATAGAGCGTTAGACTCTGGAGAAATGTGATGAAAAAACTATTGTTAATTGCAGGTGCAATCCTTGTTTCAACAGGCGTCATGGCTGCGGGAGGAGAAATGAAAAGTGAAGCTGAAAAGGATCGGGATGCGCGCATGGAATGGTGGCGCGAAGCGCGCTTCGGCATGTTTGTTCACTGGGGGCTCTACAGTATTCCCGCCGGAGAGTGGGGCGATCAGCAATGGAAAAAGGGCGGCGTTGAATGGATTCAGCAGCGGGCGGGGGTGAAGCCGGATGTTTATGAAGCCGAACTGATTCCGAAGTTTGCACCCAAGGCTGATTTTGCGGAGGAGTGGGCGGAGCTGGCAAAAATTGCCGGTTGCCGCTATCTCGTATTTACGAGCAAGCATCATGAAGGCTTTGCCCTGCACGACAGCGCACTGACTGAGTTCGATGCGAAAGATGCCTGCGGGCGCGATCTCTTTAAAGAGATTGTCGATGCCACCCGGGCCGAAGGGCTGAAAATCGGGGCGTATCACTCTGTTATCGACTGGCACCATCCGCAGGCCTATACGGGCAAAGAATTCGGCATTCCGTTCATCAAGGGTGTCAGCAATGAAGGCCGCGATAACTCCGTTTATGTGGACTACCTGCACGGCCAGGTGGAGGAGATCATGTCCAATTACGGGCCGATCGATATTGTCTGGTGGGACTACAGTAAGGAGCAATGCCAAGGCGAAAGCTGGCGGGCCAAAGAGCTGATTGAACTGGTGCGGAAACATCAGCCGACCATCGTCATGAACAACCGGCTCTATCGCAGTCCGGAGGCGGGATGGCCCAAGGAGCACGATTGGTCCAAAGGATTTTCCATCGATCCGCAGTATGGAGACTTCTGCACGCCGGAACAGAAAATCCCGCCGAACGGCGTTGAAGGCGTGGACTGGGAAACCTGCATGACGATGAATACCAGTTGGGGATACAACCAGTTTGACACGAAGTGGAAATCGACCGAGACCCTGATTCGTAACCTGATTGACGTGGTTTCCAAAGGTGGGAACTATTTGCTGAACGTCGGGCCAGAAGCCGACGGCAGTATTCCGCCGGCCAGCATTGAGCGGATGCAAGCAATCGGGCAGTGGATGGACATCAACGGCGAGGCGATTTACGGAACACAGGCCAGCAAATTCGGGAAACCGGAATGGGGGCGCTATACCACGAAGTCGGACAAATTCTATGCGGAGGTTTTTGATTGGCCGGAAAACGGAATCCTCACCTTGGCAACAGCCGAAACGCCCGTGACGCGCGCCTATCTGCTCGCGGATAAAAATCAGAGCGACCTGAAAATTAAAAAGGGCTCGGATGGATGGCTTGTGCAGCTTCCGAAAAAAGCGCCGGACGCCATCGCCTCTGTGATTGTTATTGAGCACGACTAAGGATGGGAACTATGTACATGACCCCCCCTGTAAAACGATTCAGCCTTGCCATATTTCTATTGATGTCTGTCGGAGCCATAGCGGCCTCGTTAGACAAACCAAATGTTGTGATTATCTACGGCGATGACGTGGGGTTGGGAGATGTCGGGGTTTATGGTTCAAAGTTGATTCCAACGCCGAACATCGATCAGCTCGCCGCCGAAGGGCTGGTCTTTACCGATGGGCACTGTTCGGCGGCAACCTGCACGCCTTCGCGATTTTCGATGCTGACCGGTATTCTCGGGTTTCGCTATAACGCACGGATTCTCGGACCAAATGCGCCCCTGATTGTTCCGACCGATAAACTGACGCTGCCCAAACTTTTTAAAAAGGCCGGCTATCACACAGCGGTGATCGGCAAGTGGCATTTAGGCATTGGCGACGGAAAAACGCCGGTCGATTGGAACGGCGATGTGAAGCCGGGACCGCTCGAAGTCGGCTTTGATTATTCCTACCTGCTGCCTTCCACCAACGACCGCGTTCCCTGCGTCTTCGTGGAGAATCATCGCGTGGTCAATCTCGATCCTAACGATCCGTTGTATGTGGGCAACAAATACGCTGAGGTCAACAAACCCGGCAGTACGCAATATCCGGACGGGCGGAAAGATCGCGCTGCGATGACCTATTATGAAAGCACGCACGGCCACAACAACAGTGTCATCAACGGGATCGGCCGGATCGGCTACATGTCCGGCGGAAAATCCGCGCTGTGGAATGAAGAAACCATCACCGATGAATTTGTGACGAAGGCTAAGGCTTATATTGCCGAGAACAAGGATCGCCCGTTCTTCCTCTACTTTTCCTCGCAGTGCATCCACGTACCGCGCGCGCCCAATAAACGGTTTCAGGGAAAAACGGAACTGGGCTATCGCGGCGACTCCATGGTCGAGTTCGACTGGGCCGCCGGCGAAATTATCCAGACCTTGGAAGATTTGGGGTTGGCCGAAAACACGATCGTCATTTTTTCCAGCGACAACGGGCCGACGTATGACGATGGCTACGATGACGGTACGACGGTTAAAACGTCCACCGGAGAATCCGACCGCGGTCATGACGCTTCCGGTATTTGGCGTGGCGGCAAATATCAGATTTATGAAGGTGGCACCCGCGTGCCCTTCATCGTGTGCTGGCCGGCGCGGATCAAGCCCGGCACATCCGATGCACTGGTCAGTCAGATCGACCTGCTCGCTTCATTTGCGGAGCTGCTGAATCTGGACTTGGCGGATGGGGAAGCCGTGGATAGCCGCAGTTCGCTGGCTGCATTTCTGGGTACGGACAGCCAAGGGCAGACCTTTATCATCGAGGAATCGTTCGGTCAGGCGCTACGCCAGGGGGATTGGAAATACATCGCTCCGGCCAAGCCGGGCTGGCCTCCAAGACGGAAGCCGATTCCTAAAACGCTGTATAATCTGAAAGACGATCCCGGCGAAACCAAAAACATCATCGCGGAGTATCCTGAAAAAGCAGCGTCGATGGAACAGCTTCTTCAGGAACTTATAGCGGCGGATGGAGTGAGATAGAATGAAAGTATGGCTTTATAAAATCGCGGCATTCGCACTCGTTTTTACGGGGCAGATTTTTGCCCAGTCGAAACCAAACATTATCTTCATTCTTGCGGACGACCTCGGCTATGGCGATGTGGGTTTTACAGGGCAGGAAAAGATTCGAACCCCGAACCTGGATGAGATGGCGAAAGAGGGCATGGTGTTTAATCAGTTTTATTCCGGTTCCACCGTGTGCGGGCCTTCGCGGGCCAGCCTGATGTTCGGGCAGCACACAGGGCATGGCAAAGTGCGTGGAAATCCTGGGTGGGTTCAATCGGGGGCGCTGCCGGCTCCGGATGCGGATGACATCCTGTTACCGAAGGAACTCAAACGCGCGGGCTATAAAACCGCACACTTTGGAAAGTGGGGCCTCTACGAAAGCAAGACGGACGACGCGGCCCATCCTTTAAAACAGGGCTTTGATGAGTATGCTGGTTTTAACACGCACGTGGAGGCGCATTATCATTGGCCGGACTACATTTGGGACGGATTTGAAAAGGTTGATTGGAGCGGCGGGGAGAAAAAGGGCAACTGGAAAAATAAAACGCAGTATGCGGGGGATTATTTCACGGAGCGCGCCGTGGATTACATCGGTCGGCAAAACAGCGATGAACCGTTTTTCATGTATCTTTGTTATACCGCACCGCATCAGGGCTACACCGTGCCGAAAGAGAGTCGCGAAAAGTATGCCGGGTTGGGCTGGCCTGAGGTGCCGAAAAAATCGGGACATTATGAAATGGACCCGGAAATGCACACTGCGTACGCGGGCATGATCGATCGCTTGGACGAATCCGTGGGAAAGGTTCGGGCAAAACTGGCTGAGAAGGGATTAGCCGAAAATACGCTGGTGTTTTTCACCAGCGATAACGGTCACGAAATCGGCAGCAAATTTTTTAATTCCGGCGGAGGCTTCCGTGGTCAGAAGCGGGATCTCACCGAAGGGGGCATTCACATGCCAACCGTCGCAGTTTGGCCGGAGGTTACCCCCGCAGGAACGCAGAGCGATACGGCACTCGCGTTCTGGGATGTGCTGCCGACCTTTTGCGCATTGGCTGGCGTTGAAACGAAGGCAGATACGGACGGCATTTCTTTTGTTCCGACCTTGGAAGGTGATTTTAATCAGCAGCAAAAGCATGAGGTGCTCTATTGGGAGGCCAACGAGAAGAAAGGCCCGGCGCAGGCCATCCGTTTCGGTAAGTGGAAAGCCCTGCGGTTTTGGGACAAAGAGGCGAATCAGTTCGGGTCGGTTCAGCTGTACAATCTGATGGCCGATCAAGGTGAAGCGAATGACCTGGCGAAGCAGTACCCCGAGGTGGTCGCGCAGTCTGAAACTTATTTTAAGACGGAGCGCAGCGAGAGCGTTGCATTTCCACTGGTGCCGCACCGGAGAGTTTATAAAGCGTGGAATATTGATCCCGTTCAGCACACGCCCGTTTCCAAAGATTGGAAATGGATTTCGCAGGACGGCTCCGTCACGTACAGCTCGTTATCGAAGCAGTACGGTGTTCCGCATAACCAGACGTTGCTTACCACGATGGCGGGGAAACAGTCGTTCCACTCGGACGCGGAAAAAGAACCGTGGGTGATCATCGATCTGAAAAAAGAACAACCGGTTATAGGTCTTGAGATTTTCAACCGCCCCGATGGAAACGGAAACCGGACGCGTAACCTGCACGTCTGGCTTTCCAATGATCGGAAAAACTGGGAGCCTGTTTTCCAGACTTTGGAATCTCAGAAGTCGTGGTTGATTGATCTTAAAGAACCGAAGGCGGCCCGCTACATTAAGATTGGTCTGATCAACGAGAAACCGCAGTATTTTCATCTTAAAGGGGTGAAGGTGTTTGCTCTATATCGATGAGCGGGTACGATTGAACAAATGCAAAGGATCAATATGCAGAAAAAGTTAAATTTATTTATACCGTTGGTGCTGCTCTGCTGCACTCCAATGGTGAAAGCAACCTTGCCAAACGTAGTGGTCTTTGTGGTGGATGACCTGGGCTACATGGATGTCGGGGCGAATAACCCGAACTGTTTTTATGATACGCCGAACATCGACCAACTGGCAAAGTCGGGGATGCGCTTTACCGACGGCTATGCCGCCAATCCGGTCTGTTCGCCGACGCGCTACAGCCTGATGACCGGAAAGTATCCGACCCGCGTACGGGCCACTAACTTTTTCTCCGGCAAGAGAGCGGGAAAATTTAAGCCGGCTCCGTTGAATGACAATATGCCGCTGGATGAAATTACTCTTGCTCAGGTCTTGAAGACTGCGGGCTATGCCACGTTTTTTGCCGGGAAATGGCATCTGGGAGAGACGGAAGAATATTATCCGCAAAACCGCGGGTTCGATATCAATATCGGTGGATGGAAAAAGGGCGGCCCTTACACGGGTGGTAAATATTTCGCGCCGTTTGAAAATCCGCAGATGGAAGATAAACCCGACGATTATCATCTGCCGGATCGGTTGGCGCGCGAGACGGCGACGTTCATCGCCGATAACAAAGATCAGCCGTTTTTTGCCTACCTCGCTTTTTACTCCGTTCATAACCCGGTGATGGGCCGTCCGGATCTGGTGAAGAAATATGAGAAGAAGGCCGCTAAAATATCCGGCGATGAGTTTGCGGATGAGGAACAGGTTTTACCGGTCAAAAAAAAGCGGGAGGTCAGGATTCTGCAAAACAATGCTGTGTATGCCGCAATGGTTGAGGCGATGGATGAAGCGGTGGGTGTTGTGCTCCAGCAACTGGAAAAATCCGGCGTTGTCGACAACACTATCGTGATATTTACGTCCGACAATGGAGGGCTGTCCACATCCGAAGGATCTCCGACGAGCAACCTTCCGCTGCGCGGCGGGAAGGGCTGGATCTACGAAGGCGGCATCCGTGAACCGTGGCTGGTGCGCTATCCGGGGGTAACGAAAGCGGGTGCAGTCAGCGATGAAGTGATTTGCTCGATTGATCTGTATCCAACGTTGGCAGCGGTTGCGGGCGTCGGCGTGGAACATGAAATCGATGGAATCAATATACTGCCCGCACTCAAAGGCGATCCACTAAACCGCGACTCGCTATACTGGCACTACCCGCACTACAGCAACCAGGGTGGAATGCCCGGCGGAGCCATCCGCGAAGGGAACTATAAACTGGTTGAACGCTACGAAGACGGGCGGGTGCATCTCTATGACCTGAGTACGGACATCAGCGAACAGAACGATCTTGCGGCCAAACAGCCCGAGCGGGTCGATCGGATGCGGAAAAAGTTACACGCCTGGTACGAAACGGTCGATGCCCAGTTCCTGCAGGAAAAGGATGGAGCCATTCCCTGGCAGCCCTAGAGCAGGTACAAGCGGGGGTTGCTAAATGCAGGGTTAGCTTTTTCGCAACCGTTTGCCGACTTCAGCCAGTGTTTTCACATCTTCCGGATGGATGGAGCCGTCCGGCAACGGGCCGACATTCAGCAATAGATTGCCATCATATTTCTCTGCATTGGCCAGCATTTCCATAACCTGATCCGCGTTTTTGTGCTTCCCATCCTGATCTTTGGAATATCCCCATTTCCAGTTTTGCAGCGTATCGCAAAACTCGAGAGGAACATCAGATGTTCCTTTAAATTTTCGTTCAGGGGCTTTGAAATCCTCCGTGCCGGTCAGACCGTGCTTATAGGAAATCAAGGCCTGAGGCTGAATAGCATGGATATGGTCGTAGAGCTCCTGCGTTTTAAACTGATGCAGTTTTTTCTGGCGGGATTTCGGGGTGGCTTCACCATCAAGCCAGATGCCGCCGACCGGGCCGTAGTTGGTCAACAGCTCGGTAATCTGATTTTTCATGAACTCCACATAGATCTGCAGGTCCTGATCATCGCCATATTTATAGAACGGTTCGGGGGAGTCATATTTCGGGCGGGCATTGCCGCCCCAGTCGCCATTGTTGGGCGCATGCGGATGACGCCAGTCGCGCCCGTGCGAATAATAGAGGTAAAATCCAAGCCCCTTCTGCTGGCACTGTTCTGCCAGCTCTGCAACCAGGTCCCGTTTGGCCGGTGAATTGGTGCTCTTGAAGTCTGTATACTTGGAATCGAAGAGGCAGAAGCTGTCATGGTGCCGAGTCGTGATGTTGATATAGTTCATTCCGGCATCCATCGCCATGTCGGTGATGTAGGCGGCATCAAAATTCTCGGCCGTGAAATCGTCCTTGAGTTTAGCATATTCCATAACGGGGATTTTACCCTGCAGCTGCACCCATTCTCCGCGCCCGAGCAGCGAGTAGAGACCGTAATGAATAAACAGACCGAAATCCGCGTCCTGAAAATATTTCAGCGCTGCGGCACGCGGGTTGGCGGCATAGAGGGATCCATAGTTTTTCAGATAGCTGGGAACCGGCTGTGCCGCTCCCTTCGCCCATGAAGGAAGGGTCAGCGCTGCTGTTGCTGCGGCACCTCCCAGAAGGTTTCTGCGATTGATGGTATGTTTCTGCATGTTATTTCCCCGGCTTATATGGAATGGGTTACTGTTCATCTTTCATTTCTAACGCTTCCGATAATGTAGCATCAGGTGAGACCGATTGGCTACCTAGCTAAAGAGGTAGGGTTTAATTGCATGACCGGGGAACCTTTTTTTAATACTCTGTGATTAATGAAGTCTCGTATCGTCATATCTCTTAGCCTTCTGTACATCGGCATTGTTTCAACTGGTGCACAGCCTGTGACGGCTGCCGGATATGCCGACCCGTGTTTCCCGGACGAGATTGAGTATTCATCTGCGGCCACCCGTAAGCGGGGTGTACGCTCTCTCGCGAAGCAGCAACAGGATCTATTACAACAGCTTGAAAAATTTCCGCCCTTGGAAAGCCGAATTACGCCTCCGCATCAAAGGTTCGGCTATTTAAGCGAGCGACATCCGGTTTCCGAAACCAACGGTTCCATGAACGCATGGGTTCAGTTATCGTTTTTCGGGGAATGGACTCCGGCGGTCGACGGCATTGCACTGGTTCCGGCCTACTATCCTGAATATTCGGCCGAGAATAACTATGGCTTTCCAAAACGATTTAAGATTGAGGTCTTCAGTCATCAGGCACCGGATGATCCTGTGGTGGTGGTTGACTGGACCGGGGAAGACTTTCCGGATCCCGGCCTTTATCCTGTCCTTTTCAGCTTTCCTGCGCAGGACGTGCAAACCGTCCGGCTTACCGTTACGAAGGGTGCGCAGGAGGATGACAGCCAGTTTTTTGCACTCAATGAGTTGATGGTGTTCCAGATGGGAAACAACGTTGCACCGCCGGCTTATCAGGGGTTGAAGGCTTCGGGATCTTATGACGAACCGCCGTATTGGAAGCTGCAATATCTGACCGACCGGAAAATCCACACAGGAAGTTTTTCCCATACCTACGGTTCCGTGCCGGATTTTATTCAGTATTTTGAATCGGAGGCGCTGGGGGAGCAACCGGTTGAACTCCTGCTGGACCTCGGTGCGGACCGGAATGTCGGCCGGGTGGAACTGTATCCTGCCAAGGTACACGGTATGCCGATTCCTGAATTCGGGTTTCCCCTGAAGTATGAGGTCGAGCTGAAGCGCTTGAACATGACAAATCCCGTTGCGGGGGCTCAGCCCGGCGAGGATGCAATGTCCTCGGGAATGCGCTGGCATCCGATGTCCGGTGCACGGGGGCGTATTCTGCGGTTTATTTTTCATAACTTGCCACTGCACAACGGCCAGCCGGTATTGGCACTGGGGGAAATTCGGGTTGTCGGCCG
The DNA here is from genome assembly GCA_029432815.1 of Pontiellaceae bacterium B1224. GTDB lineage: Bacteria > Verrucomicrobiota > Kiritimatiellia > Kiritimatiellales > Pontiellaceae > Pontiella. The sequence continues at coordinate 88,206 of JAROBA010000021.1, forward strand.
TCAGGTAGAGCATCAAGTGAATTTTGCTGCAGGAAAAGAGATCAAATTAACTCCCGTGCCGAATGGTGAAATGGCGGATTGCTCCCTGCTGACCGATGGCTACAGCAACGGGCGCAAAATTATTCAGGAACGGTTGTATATCGAGCAGCTTGCTGAGCGTAAAATCGTGGAACAGAATCGCGCGGATATTGAACAGCGGCTGACCATCGCCCATGCCACGCGAAAACAGATATTCTGGATGATCGGTATTGCGGCGGGGCTTTGCCTGTTCTTTGTGCTGGTTTTCTGGATCATGTTCCAGCGTGCCGCCCGGCAGCGCGCCCTGTTCGACCTCCGTCAGCAGATTGCCGCCGACTTGCACGACGACATCAGCAGCAACCTTGGCACCATCTCCATGATCACGACACGGTTGCAGCAGGATTCCGATCCTTCGCTGCTGAAGAAAAAGCTGGGTGAAATCAGCCATATTGCGCAGGAAAGCTTTGTGTCCGTTAAAGAGATTATCTGGCATATGGATTCAGACATTGTTCACTTTTCGGAATTGTTTGAAAAAATCCAGAAGACGGCGATGCTCATTCTGACGGATACCCGGATTTCGTGCGACTTGCAGAAAGACTGCGGCGTGATTGAAGTGCCGGCCCGCACCCGCCGCAACATTATGCTGCTGGTTAAAGAAGCGCTGTACAATTGCGCAAAATATGCCAAAGCCCGGAACATGGAAATCCACGCGGACATTCGAAATTACATTTTGGTGCTGACCATGCAGGACGATGGATGCGGATTCGATTCGGCCTGCGCAAAGGTTGCGAAAAGCGAATCCGGCCGCGGTATGTCAAATATGGAACGCCGGGCCCGTCTGCTCGGAGGCGAACTGGAGATCCAATCTGAACCGGGGAAGGGGACCTTGCTCACGTTAAGGATGCCGTTGAAATAAAGGGGTGAATAGATGAAAAAAGCGAATGTAAAAAATAAGGGGCCTGTCAGGGTCTGGCTGATCGAAGACAATGCCGCCTTCCGAACCAATTTAACAGAGATTCTGAATGCCGATTCCGGCATCCGGTGCGACCGGAATTTTTCCTCCTGTGAAGAAGCGCTGGAATGCCTGGAAATGGAAAAGCGTCATCCGCAGGTTATATTGATTGATCTGTCGCTTCCCGGGATGAGCGGCATCGAGGGCCTCAAACTGATCCGCCCCCTCAATCCGGATATTAAATGCATTATGCTAACCGGGTCGGACCGGCAAAAACATGTGTTCGATTCCATCTGTGCGGGGGCCGCTGGCTATCTGCTGAAGAATACGGTCGTCGAACAGATCATTCGCAGCATCGAGGATGTCATGGAAGGCGGCGCTTCCTTGGATCCTCATGTGGCTTCGATGGTTCTTGATTCATTTCCAAAAAAACAAACACAGAAAAACGAGTTCGACCTGACGGAGCGGGAAGTCGAGGTGCTTCAATATCTGGCATCCGGAAAAATTGTTAAACAGATTTCCGATGAGCTCAATCTTTCCTCCCATACCATCAAATTCCACATCGGCAATATCTACAAAAAACTTAACGTGCAGTCGCAGGCCGGTGCCGTCGCCAAAGGCATCCGCCGGGGCATCATCTAAACTGGATTTTGAACCACCCGCTCCGCTAGAGGCACAGAGACTCGGAGAGAGAATTCATTGAAATCTTCCGAGGATTGGAACTTTTCGAACCATAACGCGTGGGCAAACTGAACAATGAACAAGAGAGATTTGAAAAAGATTCTGGTAGGGGATGTCTCGTTTCGACGCTTAATTCGTTCCGTGGTTACCATTTATCTCTCTCTGCTTGTATTTGCATTCCTATGGTCAGACCGGCTGATCTTTCAGCCACACGAAAGCAGCTATATTGATGATCCAAGTGTCATCAAATTAGAAACCAGTGATGGAGCCCCTGTTTCGGCTCTTTACATGCCGAACGATTCCGCCGAATACACCGTTCTTTACTCTCATGGGAACGCGGAGGATCTGGGAGATATTCGTGATTTCATGACTGAATATCATGCCCGGGGACTCTCTATGCTTTCATATGACTATCCAGGGTATGGAACCAGCCCCGGACAACCAACTCCTGCGAATGTATATAGTGCAGCCGATGCGGCACTGAAGTATTTGACGGAAGTAAAAAACGTTCCATTAAACCGTATCATTATTCATGGGAGGTCCGTTGGAGGCGGACCCGCGCTTTACCTCGCTCACGAAAATGACGTGGCCGGTTTAATTGTCGAAAGCTCATTCGTGTCAGCTTTTCGCACTCTGACGCATATCCCTCTGTCTCCATTCGATAAATTTAAAAACTTAAAACGAATAGCAGATGTAAACTGTCCGGTATTGGTCGTTCACGGAAATGATGACAACACGATCCCGCAGTGGCACGGTCGAAAGCTTTATGAAAAGGCTAACGAACCCAAAATGAATTGTTGGCTAACGAATACAACGCATAACTACATGCCCACTGAAGCGGAAAAAATATACTGGAACCGCATATCATCATTCTGCAAATTGATGGTCTCAGAGAATCAGTAATGCAACATTCTATGATTTAAATACCTTGCACTGCCATGCGCTCATAAAGGAGATCAGCAATTTGAATCCAGATTTTGAATATACGATGAATCCTGAACTATCGTTTGCCGGGAAAAGTTTTTGTTTCACAGGCAAGTTCGATGGTTATGAAAGAGTCGCCCTCGAGCGTGATGTAGAAAGGAGAGGCGCGACATTTACACCAAATATAAGTAACCAGACGGACTATTTAATAATCGGCAGCAAAGGGCTAAGGTGCTGCTCCTTTTCCTGTTGTACGAGAGTTGTTGAAAAAGCAATTGAATTAAAAAAATGTGGCGCATCGTTCCAATTCATTAAAGAGGCTGATTATTTAGATGCAGTGAAGGATTAAATGTGACGCAATTCAAGGTCCGGCACGATTTGTGGGGGTTCCGCCCGCCGTCATGGAGCGACCGTTCCACCCCGTCTTCTGCAATGAAGCAGTCGGGAATGTTCGGGAGATTCCTCGCAGTGACACTGAGGCGCAGAGAAAATAAAGGGCGTGTCGACAGACGCTCGTCATGCCTCAGAGCCCCGTCAGAAACCGCTCATAAATCGGCGGGGCTCACCACACTCACGCCCGGCCGATTGATCACATGCGTGTAAATCATCGTCGTGCTCACATCGGCATGACCCAGCAGCTCCTGCACGGTTCGAATATCGCTGCCCGCCTGCAGCAGATGCGTTGCAAACGAATGCCGCAAGACATGGCAGCTCACATTCTTTGGAATTTCAACTTTGCGGGATGCCGTTTTGATCGCCTTTTGAACCAGATTTTCGCTCACATGATGCCGCATCATTCGTCCCGAGCGCGGATCGGTACTGATCCGGGAGGATGCAAAGACATATTGCCACGACCAATCCTTAAGCGATCCGCCAAACCTGCGCAGCAATCCATCTGGAACAAACACCTCGCCAAAACCGGCTGCCACATCCTGCTCATGCTGTGTTTTCCGGCCTTTCAGGTGTGCAATCAGCTCGTCTTTATAGGCCTGCGGCAACGGAACCACCCGATTTTTACCGCCCTTGCCGTCATGCACCTGAATCAGGTTATTGCCCATATCCACATGTTGAACACGCAACCGCACGCACTCCATCAACCGCATCCCCGTTCCATACATGATTCGCGCCATCAAACCGGACGTTCCCGACATCACCGAAAAAAGCAAATCCTTTTCAGCTCGCGTCAGCACCACCGGCAGTTTTCGGCTGGCCCGCGCCCGCTTATAGCTCTCCAGCACGCCAAGATCCATCTCCAGCACTTCGCGATAAAGAAAGATCAGCGCGTTCAGCGCCTGCGCCTGCGTGGCCGCCGCCACATGCTGCTCCAATGCCAGATAATTCAGAAAGGTCGGCACATGCTGCGGGGATGACGGCAATGTGCCCTCGTTATAAATCAGATACCGCTCCACCCAATCCGCGTAGGTTTTCTCCGTTCGAATCGCCATATTCCGCAGGCGAATCACCTCCCGCAGCTTACGCAAGGCACCGGCCGCTTCAGCGTCCAATCTGCAATCCGCTTTCGATAGGCTCTTTTCCACGATTTCCGCCGCGCTTCGGGTGCGCGCCAATGTAACATGGTCTCCTCCCAACTCCTCGCAAAGACCCCCGAGCTCCTCCCAATCAATCGCCGGCCGATCGCTCGAATCAACCATTTCATCCATCAGAATCTGCACCGCCTGCAGCGCCTGTTTCAGTTGCCAATCCTCAAAATCAGCATTTCTGTCTAAATCCTCAATCCAGTAACGGATCAAGTCCTGTGTCACCGCTTT
>JAROBA010000022.1 GCA_029432815.1 Pontiellaceae bacterium B1224
TATCTTCGCTATGCGGGGTAGTCGTCATTCATGCCTCCTTTGTTAGTTGTGTATCAAAGGATTATAAGGCCGATGTAAACCCCCACATAGCATCTTTATACAATGTATTTTCCGCGAGGCGTGTAGCCGGTGTGGAGCAGTTTGTGGGTGAGCGGACTACAGGGGCCTTCGGTGAAAAACTCGGTGTAGAGTTTGGCGATGGCCGGGTTTTCGTGCGATTTGCGGATTTCGTAGGCCGTATCCTCGGCATAAATTGCTCTGGCCCGCGCGGCGCGGATGGCCGGGCTGGTCGGAATCGGCTGGCCGCCGCCGCCGAGGCACCCGCCGGGACAGGCCATGAATTCGATGAAATGACATTCACTGCAGCGTCCGCCGGCTTTGATGTCTTCCATCACCCGCCGGGCGTTGGCGGTTCCGTGGGCCACCGCCACTTTCAGCGTGACGCCCTCCAGCCATTCCCAGGATTGGAAATGATGTTGAAGCAGATCGGGCACCGGCCCGACTTTGGTGATGGGCAGTTCCATGAAGCGGATGCCTTCGAACCCGCGCACGGGAATAATGTCGGCGTGTTCGAACAGGTCTTCAACCTTTATGCCGCATACCAGTTCAATGACGCTGCGCAGGGCGGCTTCCATCACGCCGCCGGTGGCCCCGAAAATGACGCCGGAGCCGGTGGCGGTTCCGAAGGGATCATCAAAATCGGACTTCGGCATGGCGGGCAGGTCGATGCCGGCCTCGCTGATCATCTGTGCCAGCTCGCGGGTGGTGAGGCCGTAGTTGATGTCTTTATATCCGCTGTCGCACATTTCCGGCCGGTTGCATTCGAACTTTTTGGCGGAGCAGGGCATGAGGGCCACCGTGACGATGTCCTTCGGGTTGAGGCCGTTGAGGTCGGCATAGTAGGTTTTAATCACGGAGCCGAACATTTGCTGGGGACTTTTGGCGGAGGAGAGGTTGGGAATGTATTGCGGATAGAAATGCTCCAGATATTTCACCCAGCCGGGCGAGCAGCTGGTGAATTGGGGAAGGGCCACATTCGTTTCCGCCACCAGCGCTTTATACAGGCGCTGGAGCAGTTCGGTGCCTTCTTCAATAATCGTCAGGTCGGCGCTGAAATTGGTGTCGAACACTTTGTCGAAACCGCATTCGCGCAACGCGGTATTCATTTCGAAGGTGAGCGGATGCCCCGGTTCGAGCCCGAAACATTCGCCGATGCCTGCGCGCGGGCTGGGCGCGGTCTGGATGACAACGTGTTTGTCCGGGTCTTCGATGGCGGCCCAGACTTCGTCGGTCGGATCGTTGGCGCGCAGGGCGCCGGTGGGGCAGCGGTTGATGCATTGCCCGCAGTTGATGCAGACCACATCGCCGAGTGGTTTGTCGCCGAAGGTGATGATTTTGGAGCGGTCGCTGCGTTTATCAACTTCGAGCACGCCGACCTCCTGGAGGTCGATGCACGTGCGCACGCAACGGCGGCATAGAATGCATTTGTCCATGTCCCGCACCACGCTGTGGCTGGAGCGATCGACCGTGAAACGCGCTTTGTCGGGATGGCCGAAGCGGAAGCAGTCCACTCCATATTCCTTGGCCAGCGCCTGAAGCTCGCAGTTGTTGTTGCGGAAGCAGGCATAGCATTCGCCGTGGTGTTTGGAGAGCATCAGGTCGAGAATATGCCGCCGCGCTTTCCGGACTTTCTGGGTGTGGGTGTGGATGACGATGGGCTCGCTTATTGGATAGCTGCAGGCGGTCTGCAGCGTGCGCTGCCCTTCCACTTCCACCACGCAGATGCGGCAGACCCCTGCCACGCAAAGGTCTTCGTGATAGCATAGGGTGGGAATGCGAATCCCGATCTGCCGGGCTGCTTCCAGAATGGTGGTGCCGGAATCGATGGAGATTTCTTTGTCGTCGATGGTGATGACGACCGGCTCATCGCTATGCTCCATTCCGGGGATGCCCATCGGCTGGGCACGCTGGCTGAGCGGCGTGCGGGAATGATTACTTTGCAGGGTTTTCATGGCTGGATCCTCCCCATGATTTCATCTTTGAAATTATCGATAATCGAAAGAAACGCGTTGGGGCTGGACTGCCCGAGCCCGCACTTGGAGGTAAGCTGAATGCTCTCGCCGAGCGAGTGCAGCTCGCGAAGATACTGCATGGAGCAGCGTCCGTTCTGCAGCAGATGGATGCCTTCGAGCAGTTTGGCATTGCCTTCCCGGCAGGGCGTGCATTGACCGCAGGATTCATCCACAAAGAACTCCATAAAATTTTCGGCGACATTGAGCATGTCGCGGTCGGGGCCGATCACAATAATGGACCCGCCGGTCGGGATGTCTTCGAAGCAGATGTTCCGGTCGAATTCCGCGGCCGGAATACAGCGGCCGGAAGCGCCGCCCGCCTGAACCGCTTTGGCATGGCTGCCATCGACCTCTTCGAGCAGTTCTTTGAGTGTGATGCCCATCGGGAATTCAAAGACGCCGTGTTTTCCGCAGTCGCCGGAAACACTGAAGAGTTTCAGTCCTGTCGACTTTTCGGTTCCGATATCGTGGAACCAGGGCGCGCCTTTGGTCACAATACAGGGCACCCACGTGAAGGTTTCGACGTTATTTACAATGGTTGGATGTCCCATGAAGCCAGTGTTGACGGGGAAGGGCGGACGGTTGCGCGGTTCGCCGCGCTGTCCTTCGAGCGATTCAATCAGCGCGGTTTCCTCGCCGCAGACATAGGCCCCGGCCCCCATACGGATTTCAATGTCGAAATTGAATCCCTCTGTTTTCAGAATGTTTTTACCCAGCAGGTTCCCGGCGCGGCGCTGGGCAATCAGGTCCGTTAAAAATGCACGCAGATAGGTGTATTCTCCCCGCAAATAAATAATGCCTTTCGTGGCCCCGATAGCGCGCGCACCGATTGTCATGCCATCGAAGATCAGGTCCGCAAAGTGGCTTAGAATAAACCGATCCTTAAAGGTTCCCGGTTCTCCCTCATCGGCGTTGCAGACCACATATTTAAGTTCGTCGTCGCTGTCGGCGGCCAGTTTCCATTTAATGTCGGTAGGGAATCCGGCTCCGCCGCGCCCTTTGAGGCCGGACTCGGCAATGAGGTCGATAATTTCTTCGGAGGCCATTTTCAGCGCCTGCCGGAGCCCGGCACCGGGTTCCACGCTGGAGAAGGTCATTTTGCTGACGTCGGAAGTTCGCATGACATCTCCTTTTCCTGAAGGGTGGTGTGGACGCCGAATACCTCGCGGCATTCTTCGAGTATATCGTGGACCGATTGCGGGGTGACCTGCGTATAAATCCGTTCATTCACCAATAGTGCGGGGCCTTGATCGCACATGCCCAGGCAGTTCGCCCATTCGAGGGTAAAGTTGCCATCATCCGTAGTTTCGCCAAAGTGGATTCCCAGATCGTTTTCGAGCTGGCGGGCCACGCGTTCTTTTCCTTTCATTTCACAGGGCAGGGTCCGGCAGAGGCGGATAATGAAGCGGCCTTTCGGTTTGTGGCCAATAAAACTGTAAAAAGAGGCCACGCCGTAAACTTCGACCGGATGGATGTGAAGGACGTCGGCGAGTACCTGCATGACGTACTCTGAGACATGCCCGTATTTCTGCTGTACTTCCTGAATTACGGGGATGAGGGCGCTGCGGTTGTTCCCGAAGTCAATGACGCGGCGCTCGATGTTGGCTCGCAGTTGTTCGCGTTCCGAAATCAGCATGGTGTGCCTCCTTTGCGTTTGAGGCGGGCACCAAGTGCCGAATAGCGTGTTTGCTGCTTCGAAACCTAACCCGCCTCCGAATGCAAAAGGGAGTATAGCTCGGATGCCGAATATTGGAAGCTTTAATCGATCAGAAAGTATCGAAATGGGTTATTCGTTCTGATGAGGGCGTATGAACAGGATTTCAGGGGTTCCGATTCTACCACTTGATAACGTTCATCGAGCCGTTGGAAGCCGCCCTGGCTTCGCTGGTTTTGACCCATCGTTCGGCGAAACGGGGCCCCCAGCTATCGGAGATCGCGATCTCATCGGTTTGTTTATTGTAGCCGATGATCAGGCAGATGTGCCCGCCGGCGTTGCTGTCTTCGCTTTGTCCGGAATTGTTTTTGATACGTTCTTCTTTCCCGTTTCGCCGTGCGGTGTTGTTGCTGGCGTGTATCTGGAAAGCGGGTGTGCTGATCAGACGCCACATGATCGGAAGTCCCATGTCGATATATTCCGAGATTCCTTCGGGATTGAGCGATTCGCGAACCTCTTCGAGTTCCCGGCCGTTGGCGGATATCAATGATTTGGTGGCTTTCAGCATTTTAGACGAGGAGGTGCCGCCGCCAATGCCGGTATTGCCGGCGAGGGCCAGCAGATACATATCGGCCGGAATATCCATATAGCGCAGATAGCGTTCCCACGTGGCCGGGGAGCAGTAGCCTTTCGGTCCCTGATTGACCATTGGAATGTTATTGATCACCACGTCGCCGTTGTCGCGCCGTTCAACGCAGGAGGCCATCCGTGCTTTCAGTTCTCCTTCTGTAATACGATCCATCCGCCCGCCGTCATCCGCCCGTTCGGTCGGCATAATACGCAATGCGGCATATTTGCCCTCCTGAAGGGAAAGCATAATCGCATGCCCGTTCCAGTCCCAGCGCCAGACCTTTTCGCGCATATCGCCTCTGCCGAGCGTATCGCGCTTGGGGTTTCCAAGAATTGGAAGCAAGACGTTGTGAACATTCATTCCGCTGTCTTCAATCTTGCGCTCCATTGCCTTGCGGTCATCGGGATGATTCATCGTATCGGAGTTCGGGATATCGCCCGCGTTCAGGAAAACAAAGGAAATGCTGCCGACCTGTTCATCTCCGCCATAAAGCACGGTGGTGTAGACCGGCTCGTTGAGCACCTTTTCTTTGCCGAGTGGGTAGGCGCGGTGGTTTTCCATGAAATCGGTGCGGGATTCTTTTTTCAGTTTCAGGCGTTTCGCTGTTTCAGAAGGCGAGTCGTCCCACAGGTTGTCGTCCTGCCAGATTTCAAGGCCGAAAAGAGCGTTGAGTTCATTCCACGGAACAGCATGGAGCTTGCCGCGCCCCTTGCGGGAGAGCAGGTAGTTCAGATGCTTGACATCTTTAGCAGCAAATGTACTGAACGGAACGGTAACCGTTTTTCCCAGGCTGGTCCTGAGGACGACCGTTCGGTCGGGATTCACCATCACCACTTCGGCTTCAATCTCGCGACCATCGGGCGTTTTCCAGATTCTTGCCTGTACAGTCACGGCAAGCAGTATGATGCAGAGGGATGGCAGAATTTTCATGTTCCACAAGATAGGGGTACGAAGAAATTTTGTGGAGCAAAAAACGTTTTCCAGGGGCAGGAACCGATGGTTTGCCCAAGGAATGGTTTGCCGGGGCAGGGTGGTTTCAGTAGTTTCCGGCGCTATGCGTGGTGGATTAATATACTTATTGGTGGGAACCGCTGTGCTTTCCGGTTGTTCAAGCATCCCGGAGCGGGAGCTTGAAAATGCATTCAGGTATCTGCGGCTGAAGCGGAATGAAATTCATGAAATTAAACCGATTCCGTCGGAGTATCAGGAGCTGGCTTCCAAAGCCTGGAAAAACAGGGAGCAGGGTGGAACCGCAGAATATGTGAGTATTCTGGAGCTGGGTGACGATGCGCTGCTGGCCCGGATTCATTTAATTCGGGCGGCTGAAGAGTCCATTGATATACAGACCTATATTTGGAAAGACGATCCCTGCAGTCGGTTTGTTTTTGACGAGCTGGTGAAGGCTGCCGAGCGCGGGGTTTTGGTTCGGATTCTGTGCGATGCCATGAATATGCCCGGCGATCCGTATCAAATGGCACGCATGGCTCAGGCGCACCGGAATCTGGAGATTGCCGTCTATAAACCGCTTGCGGATGTTTCTGAGGTCGGGAAAATCGGTTTATGGAAAGGGCTGCTTTTCAAAACCAAACGCATGAACCGTCGTATGCATAATAAACTGATGCTGGTGGATGGGCGCATTGGAATTGCCGGCGGGCGCAACTATGAAGATCGGTATTATGATCGGAATATTGATTTTCTTTTCCGCGACCGTGATGTGCTTGTCGCTGGCCCGGCGGTCATCGATATGGTCGAATCGTTCGATCGCTTCTGGCAGGATCAGGAGGCGGTTTTCATCACGCAGCTCGAAGATGTTCAGGTGGCATTTAATCAGCTGAACGGTGGATATAAACCATTTCTCAATCCGGAAAATAAATGGATGTTTGCTGAAATTGATGAGCAGGCGAATGCCCGTTCACTTTCCAATGTTCGGAAAAGTCTGCAGGTTTACGAAGCGGACTCGGTTCAGTTTATATATGACACCCCCGCAAAATTTTCGGGCGACCAAGAGGGGAATCAGTTTGATGAATGGTTTGAACATTTGATTGAAGAGAGTCAGGAACGGCTCGTTTATCAGACGCCCTATCTCATCTACAGCCGAGATGTTCGCCGGGAACTGAAAAGGAAGCGCAAAAAATATCCAAACTACAGGGTCATCGCATCCAGTAACGGCCTCGCCTCGGCCGATCACGTGCATGTATACGCGCTCTCCTTTAAGCACCGTAAAGAACTCTATAAAAAAACCGGGATCGATATCTATGAATCCAAACCGTTCCCCGGCGATCAGGCGGAGTATGTATATAACCTTTCCGGGCTGGTGGATCAGGCAATCCGGAATGCCGGAATTACAAATCGGGCGGATATTGCAGAGATTGACCGGGCTGGACCGACGCTTTGTATCCATGCAAAATCATTTGTGATCGATGGAAAGGTGGCCCTGATTGGGTCCCATAATTTTGATCCGCGCTCGGCTAAGTTGAATACTGAATGCGGGGTCTTTATTCAGGATGAGGAGGTTGCGGCCGAACTCGAGCGCCTGATTCTGAATGCCTGCGAACCGCAGAATGCCTGGACCGTCAGTAAAGGGCCGAAAACCCCGGGCATATCACACTTCAGCGGCGTTGTGGGCGGAATTTCGACCGCCCTGCCGGTGTTCGATATCTGGCCCTACCGCTATACCACGAACTACGAACTGAAAGATGGGTACGAACCGCTGGAGCCCCGAAACCTGAATTTTCAGCAAAACTATGTTGATGTCGGCTATTTCCCTGAAGTGCCCGATTCGTCTACAGTCATTCAAGCGCGATTAATGAAAGGTTTCCTGGGTTGGGCCCGACCCTTCATGTAGCCAAATGGAGTTTTAATAATGCCGAAGAAAACATGGACCTCCCGCAGAATTGCACGGGATATTATCATCTTACTGGTTGTGCTGTCCACGGCGGTGATTGCTCCCGTAGCCTATTTGGCATCACAGGCGCGGCAGGATATATCCGAACAGTTCATCCATAATGCGACCGGTCAGGCGGTCGGTCAGTTTCTCGCCATGAGCGGATCCATGGAGGCCACACTGGGGCTGGTTCGCGACTGGGGCTCAACCGAAGCGCTTTCCACAGCTAAAACCGAGGTGATCACCCGCATGCTTTTTCCAATCTTTGGAAGGGAAAAACTGCTGGACGGTATTTCGATTGCCGATATTGAGGGCAACAGCTTTCACATCTTCCACACCGAAGAGGGCTATCGCTCAAGTCGCGTCAAAGATTCGGGTAAGGGCCGGATTTCGGAAGTTACTTTCTGGGATGAAGACTTGCAGCCCGCTGAACAATACTCCACCAATACAGTGTATGATCCACGCAACCGCCCCTGGTTTGCTCCGGCGTTGGCCAAAGATGAAATAGTCTGGACTGACCCCTATAAATTTTTCACCACCGGCGATATCGGGATAACCGCATCCATTTCCTATTTACGGAAGAAGGACGATATGCAGGTGGTTATCGCCTTCGATGTATTGGTGGATGATCTATTTAAGGAAATGCATCTTCTCGCCCCCAGCGACAACAGCCTGATCTATATTTTCCGTAGAGATGCCAGTCTCTACGTACCGAAGTCCGAAAATATACAGGCGGCATTTGTTCCCATCGGGGATACCGGAAGCGATCTCATTCGCAAGGTACATTCCAACTGGTTTGGCGATCAACAGGACAGCGGCCGAGTCATTTCAGTCATGCATGAGGGGCAGCTCTGGTGGTGCGGGTTCCGGCCTCTGGATCCCGACCGCAAAACAACCTGGATTGCAGTCATGGTGCCGGAACGCGATATTCTCGGCCATGCCGGGCAGCGTTCAAAACGTCTCTGGTTCATTGGATTCGCTTCCATCCTCATTGCCACCGGCCTCGCGGTTTGGATGGTTCGCCGCTATGGGCGCCCCAATGATGCCACTGCCACGTTTGACCGCGAAGATCCGGAAGGCAGCGTAGAAAAAATCATCGCCGCCGGTGAAAGCCGCTATGTCGAATTTAAGTCCACCATGCGCATGAATTTGCACACCCAAAAGCCCGGTAAAGAAATTGAAATGGCCTGGATGAAAGGCGTCGCCGGTTTCCTCAATACGGACGGTGGCATCCTGCTGATCGGCGTCACCGACGACGGCGAAATCACGGGCCTCGAACGCGACGTCTTTGAAAACGAAGACAAATGCCGCCTTCATTTCAAAAATCTTATCTCCAAACACATCGGCGCCGATCTTTCCAAATACATTCGTTTCATCATTGTTCCAATGGTTGGAAAAACCATCGGCGTGGTTCGGTGCGACCGGGCGTCCGAACCCGTCTTCGTAAAAGACGGAAACAAAGAACACTTCTACATTCGCAACGGTCCGTCCTCGGATGAGCTCCCTGTCAGCCAGGCCCTCAACTACATTAAACACCGGGAATAAAAAAAGTAAGGTGTATCATCCAACTACCACGATCGGGGGAAATAGATGATATACCTTGAGACAGAATAATTAGAATGAAACTCTTCGATGCCCATAACCACATACAGGATAAACGGCTTTTTCCAGACCTTGGAAACGTGATGCAGCGGGCCCGGAAAACCGGAGTCGTGAAGATGGGTGTGAAAGGCTGTAGCGAAGAAGACTGGTCGACTGTGATTCAGATAGCGCAGATGTACGAAGGCATTTATCCCTCCTTCGGTCTCCATCCCTGGTTCATCGTGAAGCGATCTCCGAGTTGGCTCCAAACCTTGGAAGATCTGCTAATTCAATTCCCGAATGCGGCGGTGGGGGAAATTGGAATCGATCACGCCATTGAAGAGCGCGATGACGCCGATCAGGAAAAAGTATTCTTCCAACAGCTGGAACTCGCCCGAAAGCTGAACCGCCCCGTTTCGATCCACTGCCGACGGGCGTGGGGACGCTTGATCGAATTACTCGACCAGTTTGGGGAACTGCCGCGGGGCATGCTGATTCACTGTTTTGGTGGGTCGGCGGAAATTGCCACCGAGCTGGTAAAGCGCGGCGGCTATATTTCCTTCTCGGGATCGATCACCCGCCCAAATGCCCGCAAAGCCGGCCCGGCCATCCGTGCCGTTCCGGACGATCGAATTCTCATCGAAACCGATGCACCCGATATTCTGCCAACCACCGCCGATGGCCCGCTCAATGAACCGGCGAATGTGAAATTGGTTTTGGAAAAGGCCGCTGAGTTTAAAGGGTGCTCACAAGAAGAACTAGCAGACCTGACATTTCGGAATGCAGAACGCTTCTTCCATCATGGGCGAGACGCCCATGCCACAAACCGTGGAACGGGCGTCCCGCCCGTTATTCCCCAGTTGCCAAGCGACTACACACTAGGAAACTGGAGCGAAGAATTTCATATCCGCTACGGAGCGTATCTTCCGCACTGGACGCGCAATGCCGGGGTGTATGCCGTCACATTCCGCCTGGCTGATTCGCTTCCCCCGAATGTTTTGGCATCCTGGGTGATTGAGCGGGACAACATTTTGGAAGCTGCGAAAACTGCCGGGCGTGCGCTGTCGGACCATGAGGCGAAACGGTTGCAGGACCTCCACGCGGAGCGTGTAGAGAGTTTTCTCGATTCAGGAGCCGGAGCCTGCTGGCTTCAGCATGAACCGATCGCTCAAATCGTGAAAGATGCTCTGTTCCATTTCGATGGCGACCGCTATGCCATTCAAGCGTGGTGTATCATGCCGAACCATGTACATGTCGTTTTCCAACCATTGGAAGGGCAGAAACTTCCGGATATTCTGCATTCCTGGAAATCATTTTCGGCAAAAAAAGCGAACCGTCTGCTGGAGCGATTCGGCGACTTCTGGCAACCCGAGTACTACGACCACCTCATTCGGGATGAAGAGGATTTCAGGCATGCAGTAACGTATGTGCTGGAGAATCCGGAAAAGGCAGGGTTAAAGAATTGGCCTTGGGTTGGGGTGAGAAAGTACGCCCATTAAAAACGGCTGTTCAGGGGTGGCTTCATGGGCGGGACGCCCATGCCACAAACCGTGGAACGGGCGTCCCGCCCGTTCATCCACGTCAGTTAAGAAGCGGTGGATTCAAACAGCACTTCCACAACTGTCCACTCACCATCGTCCACCGCTTGTACGGTTTCGATCCGGGCAACTTTAACGGTTGGAAGTTCGGTATTAAGCAGCAACGCAAGCGGTCGTGGATCGGTGTGGATTTCGATGCAGGTTTCGTCGTTCTGACGGTATTCGATTCGGTAGGCCGATTCGGTTTCCGGGTCCAGTTTGCGCACCCGCAGGGCGGTCGCCTTTTTCGGGGCGGCTTTGCGCTTTTTGGGTTTCTTCCGCTTTTGGAGCGAGGGCAGGGTATCCGGCGGTGCGAGCGGATAGGGCTCGCCGCCAAGGATGCCGTTGATCTGCCGTTCCAGGTCGAATAGTTCGACTAGGCGATCTTCGCGCTCCATGAGCTTCTGATTAATCTGGATCTGGTTAGACATAATGATGAGTGACGATTGAGGCGTGATTCAATTCACGACTCACGTTTCACGGCTCACGAATTATTTCTCTTCTGAGTCAGTCTCTTCGGCTTCCGCTTCGACAGCTTCTTCAACCACTTCTTCTTCCTCAACTAGCGGTTCCGGTTTGGGCTTTTCAACCTTTGGTTTCGGACGGGATGCGGGAGCAGGCTTGCTGAATCCGGCGACGGGGACGGGGGGTTCGGGATAAACGAAGATGCCTTCTTCGCCAACCAGTTCTTCCACCTGCAGTTCGAGTTCCTCGATCTGACGGTAGGCTTCTTCGCGTTTCACGAGTAGCTCGTCGATCTTCACGCGCGATTCAAGCGCTTCGCGGATCGTTTCAGCATCGGCCTGCAGAATAATATCGCGGGCGGTCAGTTCTATGAGTTTCTTTGCCATGTGTATTACCTCACTACTTACTATTTAAAAAAATTCACGATTTTGGAGACGAGGCCGCTGTCCTCATCTTCGGTATCTAAATCAGTTTCTTCTTCCGGCTCTTCTTCCGGCATGCTCTCGAAACGCTTCAATGCTTTTTTGGCTACGGCCGGGTTCCAATCCTTGGAAAGTTCTTCCATCGCCATGCGGGTGAGAATCGGGTTGTCGCATAATGCGAGCCTGACGGATGGGGCATTATCGCGCATCAGTTTGCGGACTTGCGCGTGCGTCAGCTGCGCGGCTCCAGCTGCAAACGAGTGAAGCGATGAACGTTTATGCGCTAACAGTTGTTCGAGCAGCTCCGGTTTAGTGCCTTCGAAAATGATGCCCCGCAGTGCCAGATGTCCAATAAGGTTCAGATCTTCATTCTGGTTCACCAGAATATCGAGCAACTCGTCGGTCAGATCGTCACGATAGGCCATGCTCAGGCGAACCAAATCCGACTCATGGTGGCAGAGTTCGACTTTTCCAGCCTCTGGAAGTTTCGGGTTTCCGGCCAGTGCTTCGCAGGCGGCTGCATCGTTCGAGGCAGCAATACGCAAGGCGACCTCTTCGTCCAGTCCGGGATTCCCGGCCAACGCCACACGCACTTCTTCGACGGCATCGGCAGCGAGTACATGCTGAATTTCAGCCGGGAGGTCTTCGCGTTTGGCGGTTTCCAACCGTTGGAACTCGTCGTCCGATTCCGCGCGGGCCAGCAGATCGGCCTCGGTCGGTTCATATAAATCTTTAATCGCTTCCTGTACCACGCCATCCGGGCTCAGGCGCAAGGCCTGGACAATTTCCGGCTTGGGCTTATTTCGCGAAAGCATCAGGCGCTGGGCTTCAACATCGTCCGATCCGGCCCAGCTCAGCAGGACTTCCGGCGTCACTTTGCCATAGCCGTAGAGGTTGGCCCGAACCACGGCGCTTGAATCCGCCGAAAGCGTGTGAATGATCTCGTCCGAAAGTTTGGCGGTGCCGGCCAGCGCGGTGCGAACGCCCGGTTCGGGATCGAGTGCCAATGCGGTGCGATAGGAATCGTTAATCGACCCGTTGCCCGCCAAGGCGATGCGAACGAATAGATTGGAATCGTTCATCAGCTCGGCGGTGATTTTCGGGTTTAGCAGTTTATTCGCGGCCAGTGCAGCGCGGACCGGTGCGCCGCCCTCGCGGGCCATCCGAATCAGAAGCAAATGCGTGCAACGCGGGTTGGTTGCGGCGGCCGCCTGAATTTCAGGATCGGTACACGCTTCCGCCAAATCTTCCAGCACCTGACTGGGGACGGTGGGATAGAGCGCGAGGAAAAGCAGCACATCGCGCTCGGGGTGCTCGCTGTAGAGATCAATCAGAACGCGGCTCGGCAACAGGTTGTGGCGGTATTGCTTCACAACCTTGCGCGGACCATCCTTGTGAATGGCTTCGAGCAGTTCTTCTAATTTAATTTCGGCAGGCATGGGGTGAGTGATGAGTGACGATTGAGGCGTGAGCTAAAAATCACGACTCACGTTTCACTCGTCACGCTCTTTATTTTCTTCAGGTTTCCAGTTTCAAGTTTTAGTTTTCAATAAGGATTTCCCGTGGCGTACTTCCAATCTGTGGGCCGACAATACCCTTGGCTTCCATCTCTTCAATCAGATTCGCCGCGCGATTGTAGCCGACGCGCAGGCAACGCTGGAGATAGGAGGTGGAGGCGCGTTGGTCGCGCAGGATAATTTCAATGGCCTGATCGAGCAGGGGATCGGCGTCCTCGGCATCTTTCAGGGCATAGCTTTCGTCGCCTTCGCAGGGCGAAAGGTCGGTGATGGATGTTTTAAAGTTCTGTTCGCGTTGCTCGGCGCAATGTTCCACGACC
This sequence comes from Pontiellaceae bacterium B1224, assembly GCA_029432815.1. Lineage (GTDB taxonomy): Bacteria > Verrucomicrobiota > Kiritimatiellia > Kiritimatiellales > Pontiellaceae > Pontiella. The sequence continues at coordinate 13,124 of JAROBA010000022.1, forward strand.
CGTTGAATTTCGGCATCGTTCACCCACGGGCCCTGCACGCGCTGGAGAATTCCAATGCCCGGAGGACTGAACAGCATATCGCCCTGACCGCGCAGCGCTTCCGCGCCGCGCCCGTCGAGAATGGTGCGTGAATCGATCTGCGAAGAAACCTTGAAGGCCACGCGGGTCGGGAAGTTGGCCTTGATCATCCCGGTGATGACATTCACGCTCGGTCGCTGGGTGGCGATAATGGTGTGGATGCCGACGGCGCGCGAAAGCTGTGCAATACGGGCGAGGGCAGTTTCCACATCGGCACCGGTGGTGAGCATAATGTCGGCGAGCTCGTCGATGATGAGGACGAGGAACGGCATACGCTTCATGCCCAGCTCATCCATCTTTTCGTTGTAGCCGGCAATATTGCGCGCACCGACCTGCGCCATCGTTTTATAGCGTTGCTCCATTTCGCGGACGGCCCATTGCAGGGCCGGAACCACGAGCTTGGCTTCGGTAATCACCGGGCGGACGAGGTGGGGTAGCTTTTCATAGGCCCCGAATTCGACGCGTTTCGGGTCGATCAGAATCAGCTCCAGCTCGTCGGGCGAAAAGTGGTTGGTCAGGCACATCAGAATCGTGTTCATGCAGACGGACTTACCGCTACCGGTGGCGCCGGCAATCAGCATATGCGGCGCGGCGGCGAGGTCGGTGATGCACAGGCTGCCGCCGAGTTCCATGCCCATCATGAGCGGGATAGCGGCTTTCGTATTTTTCCAATCCTTGGAACGCATTAGCAGGCCGAGGTTGAGCGGAGCGGAGTTGCCGTTCGGGATTTCGAGGCCGACGTAGGGTTTTCCCGGGATGGGAGCCTGAATACGAATGCTCTCCGCCGCGAGCGCCAACGCGAGATTGTTGCTGAGTGAGCTGATCGATTCCACGCGAACGCCAAGGCCGGGCTTCAGGCGGAGCTGGGTCACGCGCGGGCCGACGACGGCATCCCAGACGGTGGCGTCGACCGCAAAGTTGTCGAGCGTGTCCTGAACCGCCTTTTTCTGACGCTCCAGTTCCTCGGGATCGATGAAGATGAATTCGGTGCTTTCGGGCTGATCGTAGAGATCGGGACCGGGGCGATTGTAGTCGTCGGTGACGGCAGCAATCTGCTCATGAACCTCATGTTCCGGTTCAGCGATTTCGATGGGCTCGGGCTCAACGATGGGTTCGGCGGCAATAGGCTCGTTACTGGTCTGATCCAGCTTTTGGCGGATGTCTGCGGCCTGCTTTTTCACGCGTTCAATGGCTTTGGCCTTGGTGGAAATGAAATGTTCCTGCGCCACTTTGCGTTTTTCCAATGCCTGGAAATGTTCGGCGCGCCAGTTTTCGAGTAGCTGTTCGCGTTGAATGCGCGCTGTTTCGGCGGCTTCCTCAGCGGGGTCGAAATATTCCTCAACAACTTCTTCCGGCTCGTCTTCAACCCGCTCAAAGCCGGAAGCGGCAAGCAGTCCGTTGCCGATTTTGGACATAAAGGAGCGCACTGCACGAACGGAAAAAGGGTCTGATCCCTTGGCGTTCAACGCGTTGTGGTTTCTGGTTTTGAGGTCTTCTGAAGAGGCAGTTGGCATGAATTCTTTCGGGTGGTTCAAAAGCGTGAGTTTATATAAAAAATCTCCATGTTCGGCGAGCTAAATTCGTGACGAGTGAATCGTGAAACGTGATTTATCCAATGAGTGGAAAATACAGGCGAATGATAAGGGAAAGTAGAGCCTGGGCTCAGGGCGGGCCGCCCGTGGGCCTGGCTAGTTTCAGAGCAGCAGGCGTTTATGAACAAGCTGACAAGGCTACGGGCGTTCAAGGAAGATTAAGTGGCCCCATCGGCCCGCGATCCATGGTTTTTCATCTGCAGTCATGTCGACGGTGACTGCTGTCGTGGAGACTCCTGATTCATGGCCATCCTCGCGAATGTTCCAGGTTTTTAATTGGAGTCTTTTTCGGGTGTCATAGGATGCACTTTTGTGAATGATGCCCTCGGGGCCTTCAATGAGTATGGAGCCGTCGGGCGGGATGAGTTCTGCATCAAAGAAGCGTTTTAGAAGCATGGGTCTAAAGCAGTCGCTGAACGTGGGAGCGAGGGCTTCACTCTGTTCATGGGTCAGGATCGCTTCTGTTGCCGTGAGAAATTCTTCCTTGTAATGCATGGGAAGGGCGGGCAGTTCGTAGCTAATTCTTTCTTTCGACTTTTCCTGATAGACCACGTTGGCCGTCTCCCACTCCTTGACTTTGACCATGGTTTGGTCGGAAAGCTCGGATAGGGCCTCAATTGTTTTTTCATTGAGCCCTAAAAACCAGGCCATCTCCTTCTTTGGTGCAAAATGTTGTCTTGGAGTGGTGAGTGAATAAAAGGCTTGGGAGTCAGTTTCGATCCATTGTTTGATGAGCCAGTCGTAACGATCGATTTTTAGGCGGTCGCCGGCAGTTTCTTGTGGGGCAGGAGGCGTGGACTGGATTTCCGGTGAAGGGCATGCGGGTTGGATCTCCGGTGGAGGAGTGCGCGTGACACGGCCGAGCCCGAAGCCCAGTGCCATCCCGACAAGTATTGTAAGTGCGGTTGTTATTTTCATGGTGCACCTCCGAAAGAGAAAAAAGTGTGTCGGAATTGGGCATGGGAAAAAAGATTCAATCTGAAGTATATTTTCCGGTTGAAACTCTCAACGCATGCGGATCATAGCGAGAAGCTTGTGAGCAATCTGCCGCGAACAAAAGGGCTGGTACAATAAAGATTGCAGGTTTCAATATATGCATTGCGTCGTCCTATGAATCGCCGTCGTCGATCATGTGTTTTACCCCGTTGATCTGTCCCTTGATACGGGAGAGGCGGGTGATATTTTCAGTATGTGTGGTGGTGTGTCCCTTCTTCATTTTCTCCCTTCGTTATAATGATTCAGATAAAAAACGATGAAAGTGCTAATATAATACGCAATAGATTTGTCCGCGTATTTCCAGAGGTTGGAAACGGTGCGTTTGAGGGGTTAATGGAATTGTATCGGGAGTAGAGAACGGGTAAAAAAGCTGATTCTGTTTATTAAGAAACGATTTGGAGCATTTTTCATGAGAATTCTGACGGGTATTCAGCCTTCGGGCAAATTGCATATCGGCAACTATTTCGGGGCGATCAAGCCGGCGACGGAGCTGCAGGAGCAGGGTGACGCCTATATTTTTATCGCGAATTACCACGCGATGACGACGGTACAGGACGGTCCGGCGCTGCGGGAAAGGACAAAAGATGTGGCACTGGACTATCTGGCATGCGGTATTGATCCGGAAAAGACGGCGTTGTATCGGCAGAGTGATCTGTCGGAGGTGCAGGAACTGGCGTGGCTGCTGTCGGTGGTCTGTCCGATGGGGCTGCTGGAGCGCTGCCATTCCTATAAGGACAAGATTGCGAAGGGCTTTTCGCCGTCGCACGGTCTTTTCGCCTATCCGGTACTGATGGCAGCGGATATTCTGGCGGTACAGGGTGAAGTGGTGCCGGTGGGCAAGGACCAGAAACAGCACCTGGAGGTGACTCGCGATCTGGCTATTAAGTTCAATAACCAATATGGCGAAGTCTTTACGGTTCCGGAAGCGGCGATCCGCGAAAGTGTGGCGGTGGTGCCGGGGATCGACGGGCAGAAAATGTCGAAATCGTATGACAACACCATCGAAATTTTTGCTGAGGGCAAGCCGCTGAAAAAGCGGGTAATGTCTATTGTGACCGACAGTAAAGGACTGGAGGATCCGAAGGAGCCGGAGGGCGACAATGTTTTTGCGCTGTATAAACTGTTTGCTTCCGAAGAGGAACAGAATGATCTGGCGGCGCGTTATCGGGCCGGCGGGCTGGGCTATGGCCACGCCAAGCAGGAGCTGCTGGAAAAAATCAATGAACATTTCGGCCCGATCCGTGAAAAACGCCGGGAATTGGCGGCAAATATGGATTATGTGGAAGACGTGCTGAAGACCGGTGCGGAAAAGGCGCGGGTGCTTGCCAGTGCAACGTTGCAGAAAGCGCGTCAGGCCGCCGGCCTGGAGTAATGAAGATTTAAGCATTCAGTACGGAGAGTGGCGGGTCTGCGACAGCTTCTGACGAGGAAGCGAATCGCCCTTTTTCATTCTGAAATCTGCATTCTTAATATAGGACAAATTTGAGTTCCCAAATGGAATTAATTAAAGACGACTATAAGGTCTCGCTTGAGGTGTTTGAGGGGCCGCTTGATCTGCTTTTGTATCTGATCAAAAAAGATGAAGTGGATATCTATGATATTCCGATCGGGCGGATTACCGATCAGTATATGGAGTATCTGCGTCTGATGAAGGTGCTGGACCTGAATATTGCCGGTGATTTTATTGTGATGTCGGCGACACTGATGCTGATTAAAAGCCGCATGCTGTTACCCGTGGAGGAACAGAAGGCTGATCAGGATGAAGACGAAGAGGATCCGCGCTGGGATCTGGTACGTCAGCTGGTGGAATACAAAAAATTCAAGGATGCGGCGGATCATCTCGAAGATCTTGAGTTGCACATGGAAAATGTGTTCGCCCGCGAGAGTGAACATGTTGAGTTGGGTGCACCACCGGATGTGGATTTGAAGGACGCGAGTATTTTTGATCTGATTTCCGCGCTGAATGAGGCGCTCGGCCGGGTGCAGGAAGAGGATCTGCAGGAAATCTTTGCCGAAGAATACACGGTGGGCCAGAAGGTTACTTTCATTGTTGAGAACCTAAAGGTGGTCAGTCGTATGTGCGTGTCGGATCTGTTCGGGGGCATGACTTCGCGGCAGGAAATTGTGTGCACGTTTCTGGCTGTACTCGAGCTCATCAAGCTGAATAAGATTGCCTGTGTACAGGATGACCCCTTCAGCCCTATAATGGTGGAGCCGCGCGAGCCGGACCCGGTGCCGACTCTGCCGCCGGAAGAAGAGGAAGTGCCTCATCCGGAGTTTGAGCTGGATGATGAAAGCGCTGAGGTTGAAGAAGACCTTGGTGACGACGATGAATTTGATGACGAGGACGAGCTTTAGATCGCACGGAGACGAGCATGAGCGAGAGCACGCTAGAGATACTTCCAGAGTTAAAACAGATTGTCGGTGCCCTGTTGTTTGCTGCCAGGGAGCCGCTGACGATTAAGCGGATGCGCAAGGCGATGATCGAAACCGGTAATGGATTCGGCGGACCCTATGAGCAGTATGCCAAAGCAACGGATGCGCAGATTGAAGGGGCCATTGAGCAACTGATCGAAGATTTGGATCATGCCAAAGCGGGTCTCAGTGTAGCCTTGGTAGCTGGTGCGTATCGCTTGCAGAATGATGCAGCCTGCGGGCCGTTTGTTCGTGCCCTGCTTGAAAAGAATCAAACCATGCGGTTGTCAAAGCCAGCGCTGGAAACGCTGGCCATTGTAGCCTATCGCCAACCCTGCCTGCGCTCGGAAATTGAAGAGGTCCGCGGGGTCTCGGTGGATGCCGTGCTGCGCAAGCTCATCGATATGCAGCTGGTACGTGTGGTTCGGCGCTCGGAACTTCCGGGCCGTCCTTGGCTTTTCGGAACCACGCAGAAATTTCTCGAGCATTTTGGAATTAACGATATCAATGACCTGCCCGGCAGTCAGGAGCTCAAGCGCGCCATGCCGGTTGAAGAGAAGAAAAAGAAGGAAACGACCGAGGATCTGCCGGCTCTTAAAGAGGAGCTGAATAAGACTGAATCCGAGGTGGAAGAAGATGCCAGCGATAAATCCATGGCTGCGCTCGATGAAGAGATCGAAAGGGAAGAAAACTGAAACTGGAAATCTGAAACTTGAATTTTTTACACCCATTTCAAGTTTCAGGTTTCCCTTTTCAAAAAGGAACATCATGAATCTTGATGATTACAGAAAATCAATTGACTCGTTGGATAGCGAAATTGTACGCCTGCTGAATGAGCGCATTAATGTAGTGCTCAAAATCGGAGAGGAAAAAAAGAAAGTCGGAGCTGAGATTTATGTGCCGTCTCGTGAACGTGCCGTTTTTGACAAGATAAAGTTGCTGAATACGGGCCCGCTGCCGGAAGAGTCGGCCCACGCGATCTATCGTGAAATCATGTCGGCCGCGCTGGCACTCGAAACCGATATGAAAATTGCCTATCTCGGTCCGGAAGCCACCTTCACGCACCAGGCCGCCCGGAACAAGTTCGGGGTCAGTGTCGACTATATCCCAACGAGCACCATTGCTGAAGTCTTCGACCGCGTGGCGAGCCGTACGGCAGACTATGGGGTTGTTCCGGTGGAGAACTCCACCGAGGGGGCGGTCACACACACCTTTGATCAGTTTGCTACGACTCCGCTTAAAATCTGTGCGGAAATCTATCTGCCGATTTCCCTGACGCTCCTGTCGAAGCATCCGAAGGAAGAAGTCAATCTCATCTTCAGTAAGCAGGAGGCCTTTGGTCAGTGCCGGGCCTGGTTGGCGGCAAATATGCCGAATGCCAAGCTGTCCCCGGTGGAGAGTACGACCCGGGCGGTACAGCTGGCGATTGAAACTCCCGGAGCTGCGGCCGTGGCCAGTGTGATGGCGTCGGATATGTACAACATTGATGTGCTGGCTGAAAATATTCAGGACATGCAGGGCAATACCACCCGCTTCCTGATTATCGGCCAGGAATACAGTGCGCCCACCGGAGAAGATAAAACCTCCGTGATGTTCGGTGTGAAGCATAAAGTCGGTGCGCTCTACGATGCACTCTCTGTCTTTAAAACAGACAACATCAACATGACCAAGATTGAATCGCGCCCCAGCAAAAACAAAAACTGGGAATACTATTTCTTCGTCGATATCGACGGCCATTCGCAAGAACCGGAAGTGAAACGCGCTTTGGAGGAGCTGCAGGAACATTGCACAGTAATGACCGTGCTGGGCTCCTATCCGAAGGCGGAGATTTAGCTGATATTTATATTCTGAATACTCGAAGATGGTGCGTGTTTTATACATGTGCCATCTTTTTTTAGATATGACATTAAGTCTTGAAACAAAAAACTAGAAGTGGCGTTCTTAAAATAGATATGGAATAGAGTTTAATTAAACCCGTGGTGGGAGTAGACGAATAGTTTTCGTTGGCACATGGATAGCCGTAAAAATCTGCGTAGAACCAAAAACAAACACTCGATAAAAATCTTTGAATCGCGATGGCGAGCTTGGAGATGGAGATTCGGGGGTATGGACTGAGGCTGTTCGGACAATTCTTTCCTTGCCCGAAATAAATGTCGTTTTCTTCCGCAAGGTTCTGCTCCTGCGAGCGTTGGTATGACGGACGATTCCGGGACCTTTGGCAATTGCCAATATTTTCCGATCATGCGTCTCTGATCAGGTCTCGAAAGTACACTCTTTCTAGTTTTTCTATTAGCTTATAATGAGTGGCTTACGGCTTTTTCGTGCCGGTGTGGCCGGGCGCTGGCATACCTGTTGCAATAGCGCTGACATCTTTAACGCAGGGTCAGCCGCCGAAGTTTAGGAAACATCAGCATCTTCCTGAATACTCCAAGGATTACAGGCTGATCCTTTGTGCCAACACACCCGCTATCTGAATAACTAACAAGGAGATAGGAAAATGAAAAAAGAAACGCTCGAGAAGATCTTTGAATATGCATCCATGCCGCTACACGGAACGTTGTCGCGTAAACTGAGAAAGGGCATTCAGTGCCAGATTAACGAAGGGAAGATCTATACCGGTTCAACCCTTTTCCTCGGCGAGGACTTTGTACGGATTACCGAAGCAGACAGCAATACCTATTATGCATGGGAAGGCATCTCGTCCGTTCGCACCATTGGCGAGGTTGAGAAATAATCAGCCGGGCGGTCATCATAAAAAGGCGGGGCCGCGCGGCTCCGCCTTTTTATGTCAGGCACAGCACCGAACCGATTTGTAGCCCGGTCTGCATCATACGTTCAATTGGATCAGCTAAAGTCGCTCGCGAAAGGCTGTGCTGACTCCGCCTTGTTTGATTAAGCGGAGAATCTGTTCTTTGTCCGGAAGGGTACTCTTTTCAATAGAGTCAATATATCCCCTGATCTCCGGTTCATAACTCAAATATTCCCGGACAAGGCAAATGATCTCTTCGTTGGAAACGCCTTCAAAAAATTCGACGCCTTCCGTATAGACTATTTTTGCGGAAACAATGGCCGCCAGCAGCTTTCGGCAATATTCCGACTGCTCGATGTTCCACAGGCGCTGCCGCAACATGGGCGGAATATAGAAATCCGTCACGGTCTTCATCGGTTCAACCAGATCCGGGGCCTGCTGGATATGAGAGTAGATCACATGAGCGGCATTATTGATGACTTCACTCAGCCGGATACTGATGTCGGGCAGGGTAAGCCGGGGATTGAGTCGATGGGTTCGCAGCAGAACCTGCGCTTCAAGGCGGGCCAGCTTTCTGAGGCGATCAATCACTTCAGTCACAAACTGTTCCTTATGCTCGAGAAACTCTTCCCGGGTCAGCAGCATGCCGGCTAAAATTTCAAAACTGCTGCAGATGACGCCGCACTTATTCGCGGAACTGTCTTTGAAAATTAAAACACCTTTTTCTGACAGGAAGCGCCGGGCATTTGCTGTTAAAAACAGATTCGCTCCCTCCACAATAATCATGGAAGAAGGTATTCCGTTTTCCTGCAGGAAGTCCTGCCAGTTATATCCATTGATGGTTTTGGGCCGCCCGCCTCCGGTTAGAAAAACATCGCTCACAATTCGATTATGCATTGAATTTCGAAGTTTCTCTCCGCTGCGGTTGCTGGCGTCGTGCACGCTTCCCTCGTCGCTGAGGCACGCCGGGTCGAAAGAAACTAGCGGCAGGTTTTCCTCCACCAGTCGGAGCAGTTCCCGATGACTGAGTCCGGCCGGATCCTCCACAGCGGCGGTTCCGTCCGCCAGCCCCAGGAACTGGACATTTTTCCCGTAATCACGAATCAGGATCTTAACCAGATTCCCTGCCACATCGCCGTTGGTGCCGCCGGTCATTTTTACGCTGAAGGGATCTTTCGCCGGGTCAATACCTTTGTAGATCAGCACCTGCTCCAGATAAACATTAACCCCCTCGCTGGTGATTCCGTACTCCTTATGATTAATGCCGGCCCCGGGCTTGGAACTCATAAAACAGGCGGGGAGCGGATGCTGTTTCTCTGCGGCGCGATCAATGGCCCAGTTAATCAGCTCATTGGATACATTCTCGTCCGGTCCAAGAAAAACCAGTTCGGAGTGTTCAGGATAATCCTTGAGATTGAGGTCCAGCAGCGCATCCACAAAGGCCCGTCCGGCCTTTTCAGGTTGATGTCCGGGGCGCACCAGAAGGGCCGCCTTGGAACCGCCTTCCGGAATATCCTTATTTTTATAATGCTGCGCGGAAGCCAGCCCGTAGGCCTCTTCGTAGAGATGGTCGTTCTGATGAGAATACAGCTCCAGGCCAGACGGGCAGAGGATTCTCAGTCCGCCGCGGGCAATATTATCGAAGCGAACGTGATACCCCTGAAACCGGTTGCCGAAGATATAGTAGACGGCAAAGAGGGGGTTGCTTTTAAATGGGCTCTGTTCGAAAAATCCGGGTCCGATGGATAGCGCAAGGGCAAGCCGTCGGTCGGCATCCAGATTGCTGGACCGCACTGACGCCAGCAGCAGATAAAAACTGCTTAGAATTTGCCTAACCTGCGATTTGCTCGAAAGGGCGGAGATATCTTCCGCTCCGTCTATTCCCCCCGGCTCGGAAACGCCCCGCCGCTCAAGCAGCAGCTGCAGCTTTGGGGAAACCACTTCGGCATAATCGAGCAACGTCCGCTCGACACTCTCATAGGTAAAGTAGATACGGTCAAGGTGCGACAGCTGATGCTGGATCATATTGCAGAACGCGACAAAAAGTTCGGCAAACTCAAAGCTCATCTGATGCGCGTCAACCAGCTGAATCACACGCTCATCCAACCGGAGCAGGCGGTCGATTGTATGAACAAGATCGACCTCCTGATCTGTCAGGCTGGAGGTGAAACCGATGACGGCGATATTGTTCTCATACGCACTGCAGTTGTGCAGATTCACATTTCGAATATCCAGACCGAGCGAGGCAAAATAGGCCGCCAGCCTTTTTAGAATGGTGGTCGTCTCTGCATTGTCCGCAAAGATCTGAACCGCGGTGTGATCTTCTTCATGTTCGACGCAAACCTCGATGGCCTCCGTTCCTGCAATTCGGAGCAGCCTGTCCTCTTCAGGCAATGGTGTCATTTTCTGGGGCGCAAAACTGAAGATATCGACAACAAACTGATTATCCGTGGAGGTGAAAACATCGGCCGAGGTTAACAGCTTGTCCTCCGGTAGCTGCTGGAGAAATTCAACCAGTTGCCCCGGCCGGTTTTTCAGGCTGATAAAAGTGTATTGATTCCGGCTGTCTTTCAGGCGGAAATGGTCCTGTGGAATATTCAGAGAGGTTCCGGCAATGATGGTTTTGAGGTGGTCTTTCTGCGATTCGCGTGAAACCTTCTCAAAATATTCCTGCGGCATGGATTCATAAAAACCGGTTACGATCTCCCGAATGGATTCTGAAAAGCTGGCATTAATTTCATGGGCAATTGCTGAAGAATCTTCTGTTTTCATACGCTCGGTATCTTTTCATTTCGGTTAAATGTTCACATGGAAGTTCGGAATAGTACAAAACGATGAATACCATCTGGGCGGAATCATGTCCATCGCGAGGCGTGTTTGTAATGAGTGCAAATGGGGGTTGACACTTTCCAAGCATTGGAACTATGTTGCCTTCAGTTATGAAAAACGAATTCAACAATCTACTGCTAGGCCTGCTACTACTCAATGGGAACGATCCTGTGGAGGCGCTTTGCCTATAAGTTGTTCGTAAATTCGACCGATTTTAAAACCTCCGCAGGGCAACCTGCGGAGGTTTTTTTGTTTTGGAACCGCGAATGAACGCCAATGAACATGAATAGAGATAGAAATTGAAAACTCAAAAAGCAGATCATCGGAAGTAGCGTCCATTCGTGTTAATTCGCGGTTAAGGTTTTTAGTTGAATGAAATGGAATAGAGATGCGGGGTTGTTTAAGTTAACCCCCTTTTTAGGAGAGAAAAGATGAGTGTACCAAAATATGTAATTCCGGAGATGATTGATCTCCCCGACCGGCAATGGCCGTCAAAGAGTATAACCAAATCGCCGCAATGGTGCTCGGTCGATATGCGCGATGGCAATCAGGCGCTGCCCGACCCGATGGACCCGGAGCAGAAACTCGAATATTTCAAGATGCTCTGCGATATCGGCTTCAAGCACATTGAAATCGGTTTCCCGTCGGCCAGTGCCGATGAATTTAATTTTTTCCGTAAGCTCATTGAGGAGGATCTGATTCCGGATGATGTCTTCATTATGGGGCTCACGCAGTCGCGTCCGCATTTGATTGAACGAACGCTCGAAGCCTTCAAGGGCTGCAAGCGCGGTATCGTGCACGCCTATATTGCTCCGTCTGATTTGCATATGCGCCAGGTGTTCGGCATGGAGCGGCCGCAGCTCATCGAAACCGCTGTGGCGGCAACTACGCAAATTCGCGACTTGGCCGATGCGATGCCGGAATCGGATATCCGCTTTGAGTTTTCGCCGGAAGAGTTCACGGACACGGATGTGGATTTTTCCGTTGAGCTTTGCGAGGCCGTATTCGAAGCGTGGGGCAAAGCCACACCGGAAAAACCGTTGATCATGAATCTCCCGGCCACGGTTGAGCGCCGACCGCCGAATCACTACGCGGATATGATCGAATATTTCTGCCGCAATTTTTCGAAGCGCGACTGCATCACGGTTTCGTTGCATTCGCACAACGACCAGGGCATGGCCGTGGCTGCCACCGAATTAGCGCTCATGGCGGGTGCTGATCGTGTGGAGGGCACGCTCTTTGGGCACGGCGAGCGGACCGGTAATGTGGATCTTGTCACGGTCGTCAGCAACCTGTACTCCCGCGGGATCGATACGGGGATCAATTTTTCCGACCTCGGTCATGTCGCGGAAACGGTCGAGCGGTTGACGGGTATGGGCATTTACTATCGCCAGCCCTATGCGGGCAGCTATGCCTTTACCGCATTTTCGGGATCGCATCAGGATGCAATTAATAAGGGCGTGCACAAACTGACGGAAGCGCCGGATCGCTTCGGTATGGGCTGGAAGGTTCCGTATCTTCATATCGATCCGGCCGATGTCGGCCGTAAATTTGAGCGGCTCATTCGCATCAACTCGCAGTCCGGTAAGGGCGGTATTGCGTGGGTGCTCGAGCAGGACTTCGGTATCGAAATTCCGAAAGCCATGCAGCCGGAGCTCAGTAAATATGTACAGGGCTACAGTGAAAAAGTCGGCCGCGAAATCAGTGCCGATGAAGTGTATTCTGTCTTCCAGAATGAGTTTGTTGCTCCGGATGGTCCGTACGAGCTGGTCGGCTATTGGCCGCGCCCGGACGACAACGATCCGACCTTTATTCACGGCGAAGTTAAAGTGAAGGTGAATGGCGAAGTGAAGAATGTTTCGGCCGATGGTAACGGACCGATCTCCGCCTTTATGAATGCCATGCGAAGCGTAGTTGATTTTGATTTTAAGATCCACGACTACGATGAGGAAGCCATTGGTGAAGGTGCTGATGCGAAGGCTATGGCTTACGTGCCGCTGGAAGTTAAGGGCGTCGGAATGATCTATGGTGTTGGTTCCGATTCCAATATTAACCAGGCTGCAGTCAAGGCTATCATCGCCGGCCTGAACCGGATCGCAAAAAAGGAAGTTGCTAAATGAATCTGAGTGGACATACCAAACCGTTTGCTGTGCTGGGTCATCCGATCGGGCATACGCTGTCGCCCGTGATGCATAATGCCTCGATGGAAGCGCTGAAATTTGACGGCATCTATCTGGCGCTGGATGTGCATCCTGATCGTCTGATGGAGGTGCTGCCTTCGATGGAGCTGATGGGTTTTGCCGGTGTGAATCTGACCGTGCCGCACAAAGAAGTGGCTTTCCGAGGATTGGAAAAGCTGGATGCGAGTGCGAAGCTGTTCGGCGCGGCCAATACCGTTGAATTTACCAAAGACGGTATGGTCGGTCACAACACCGATGGCTATGGTTTCCTAAAAGCGCTAGAGGAAGCATTTGGTAGAACCGTGAAGGATGAATCCATCTTCGTGCTGGGGTGCGGCGGGGCAGGGCGGGCCACCGCGCTGCAGGCGGCAACCGCTGGTGCGAAGTCATTGGTGCTGGCCGATATCGATGCGGACCGGGTTCAGAAGTTGGAAAATGAGATTAAAGCACTGGTTCCAGACATTGGAATTATCCAGGCCCTGGAAAAAGGCAGGCAGATTGAGCTGTGCCGCGAATGCGATCTGGTGGTGCAGGCTTCGCCGGTCGGCATGAAAAAAGATGATCCATCGCTGCTTCCGCCGGAAGCCTTCCGCGAAGGCCAACGCGCTTTTGATCTGATTTACATGTATCCCGAAACCGCCTTCCTGACCACCGCCCGCGAAGCTGGCGCGGAAATTGCAAATGGTCTGGGCATGCTGCTGCATCAGGGGTCGCGTGCATTTGAAATATGGACCGGGACTGAACCGGATGTTTCGGCGATGCGCAAAGCGCTCGAAGATGCGGTTTACGGGAAGTAGTACGTACGGCGTATTTCGTATTGCTCTATTCTCCTGATGTAATACGAAATACTCAAAAAGGAACGAATGGATTTTTTCGATTGGTATTGGACGGTAGTGGTATTCATCCTTGGGGCTTGTTTAGGCAGTTTCCTGAATGTGTGCATTTACCGCATCCCGGCAGAGCTGTCGGTAGTGAAGCCGCGATCGCGCTGTCCGAAATGTATGACTGATCTGGCCTGGAAAGATAATATTCCAATCTTTGGATGGCTTGCCCTCCGTGGAAAATGCCGCTATTGCAGTGTTCCGATTTCGCCGCGCTACCCTTTGATCGAATTGCTGACGGCGATTTTATTTACGCTGGTTTGGCTGGTCTATCCCTATCAGCTCGTTGTGGTCCCGTATTGCCTGCTGGTGTTCGGGTTGATTTTCGGAAGCATGGTGGATTTCGATGAAATGTGGATTCCAGACCGCGTAACTATCGGCGGCGAAATTCTCGGGCCGATCTTCAGCTTTCTGATTCCGGCGATGCACGGCGCGGATACACGGATGGAAGGGCTCATTCTTTCCCTAATCGGGCTGGCGGTCGGATTCGGTTCGCTCTGGTTGGTTTCGGTGATCGGAAAACTTGTGCTTAAAAAAGATGCCATGGGTTTCGGCGATGTAAAACTGATGGGCTGTCTCGGTGCTTTTCTCGGCTGGGAGTCGGTTATCTTCATTGTTTTTGTTTCTTCGCTGTTGGGCACCATTGTGGGAGTAACCTTTATTGCAACGGGCAATAAGGAGTGGCAGAGCAAGATTCCATTTGGTCCTTATATTTCTTTGGCGGCCATTCTCTGGATGCTCGGCGGTTCGATGCTGTGGGATCTGTATGTCAGCTGGGTGCAGAGTGCGGCTTATTAGTTCTTTTGTGTGGATACAAAAAAAGCTCCCCGATAGAGGGAGCTTTCAGCATTTCCAATGATTGGAAATTAACGACGTCCGCGACGGCTGTTTGCCAGGCGTTTTTTCTTTTCGCTTGGTTTTTCGTAGCAGCGTTTGGAACGCATCGTTTTAAGAACACCTTCTTTATCCAGTGCCTTTTTCAGCCGACGCAGGGCGCGATCAACGCTTTCGCCGCGACGTACTTTCACTTCACAAGTTTCTTGGGCCATTTTAAATTTCACCTCCCCCATTCATTCGGGGTCAAAAGAGCGGAGAAGGTAGGGGAATAGGCTTATGAAGTCAAATGGAATATTTCGTTTGAAATAAGCGGGTTAGGGGGAGGGCCCGGTTTAGTCGGTGGCCAGCGAGGCAAGCTCCGGGTTGAGTGGGGTGCCTTTGTAGATTTGATTGAGGATCAGAGTACTGATGCCCTGCAAGGCGCCGAGGTGCGGAAGAATTTCAAAATTCACGGCGGTATAGTTTTCTTCCTCTTCTTTGATCTGGCGCGGAATATCAGTGACCACGTGGGTGCCGGCGGCGAGGAAATAGGGAAAAACCTTAATGGTGGTCGCGCCAGCTTCAACGAGGTCGGCCACGGCGGAATCGATCTGCGGACTGGAAATTTCAAGAAAAGCGCTGGCAACCAGATCAAAAGCCGGGCCAGAGTTTTCATCGATCCGTTGAGCGAGTCGGCGGACCTCATCATTAGACTCTTTGCGGCGGCTGCCGTGGGCGACAATTAGAAGTGCTTTCATGGTTCTCTCCTGGTGCTATGCCGGCGGCTTTTCCGCTAGCTGAGGTTACCGATAATAGACACCATGGGGAGGAACATGGCAATCACAATTGTGCCTACAACCACGGCGAGAATGACTATCAGGAGCGGTTCGATGATGGAACTGAGCCCCGCAACGACGTTATCTACCTCGTCTTCATACATATCCGCCGTTTTAAGCAGCATGGCCGGTAACTCGCCGGTTTCCTCGCCAACTTCCACCATTCCACCGAAGATGGGCGGAAAAATCCGATTGGCTTCAACCGGGGCGATCATCGGTTCGCCGTCCTTAATGTTATCGTGTATATCCTGTATGGCGTTAACGATAACTTCATTGTTCATGGTTTCTTTCACAATAGTCAGTGCCTGGAGTACCGGCACTCCCGATTCCATCAGTGTCCCGAGTGTGCGGGCAAAGCGTGCGAGCGCGGCCATGCGAACGAGATTTCCAAAGAGTGGCATGATGAGCTTCAGCGAATCGAGTGCCAGGCGGCCTGAGTGGAGACGCTTCAGCAGGGAAATTAGAACGAATACGCCCAGCAGGATTCCGATGCCGACCGGCCAGTTCTTTTGGATATTCTCACTCACGCCCATCACAAACAGGGTGAGTGGGGGAAGCGATCGGCCATCCAGCATGTCAGCAAATATGGTTTCAAATTTAGGGATGATCGCCACCATCAGGAACATCATAATACCGGAAGAGGCCAGCAGGACCACCATGGGATAGGTCATGGCGCTCTTGATCTTGTTTTTTACCTTCTGCGCTTTTTCCATATAGGCAGCAAGACGCTCAAGAACCACGTCGAGCACGCCGCCGGCTTCGCCGGCTTTTACCATGTTGATGTAAAATCGGTTGAAGATTCGAGGATGCGCGGCCAGTGCATCGGCGAGCGTGCTGCCGCCTTCGATGGCCTCTGAAATTTCGCGGATCGCTTTTTTCAGCGAGGCATTGCTTTCCTGTCGTTCAAGTACATTCAATCCCCGGAGCAAAGGCAGTCCTGCGTGAATCAGGGTGGCCATCTGTCGGGTGAGAACCATCAGCTGCTTGGTCGGTACCACGCAAAGCGCGGCCGGCAGACGGATTTCCCGATGCAGCCCTTTGGTGTGTTCTCTGGGATTTCCAGAGGTTGGAAGGGTTAGGTCAGTCCCGGTTACTTCGGTCGGGAACAGTCCCTTGCTTTTCAGTTGTTCGGTGGCAACTGCCTGATTGGGTGCTTTGACGGTGCCGGTTTTTTCTTTCCCGTTAATATCACGGGCTATGTATCTGAATTTAGGCATGAGTTGGCAAGGCTCTGCGAGTCATTGCAATACGCATGGAGGGCATTTCGCCGGATAGATCAGATAATGGTTCCTCAAGAGAGTCGTCATATACAGGCTCATGCATTTTCATCTGCTGTCGTTGCTCTTCTTTAAGTTTATACATGTCAATACATTCCCGGAAAAGCGCCTTGAATTTGTGGCGCTCGGGGAAGGTGTCGTTTCTGAAGGCCGATTGTGTTTCACCGGTGTATTTCAGCAGCAGCGTTTTCCAGTGAACCACGTGGGCCGGCATGGACGCAGAAATAAATTCAATGTCTTCATCCGTAATTTCCGACCAAACCCTGAGCTGGTCCCGGTTCAGCAGATGAGCCATGCAGATGGTGCGGACAAATTCATCCGTTTCCGGATCGTCCACATATTTCCACAGACGGGCAGTTCCGGCATCGCTGTCACAGGCTCCGATCATCGCCTCTGGAAACTCAATATTCTGGCCGGTGCTGTAAATTTCCAGGATGTACGGAAGCACGCTGGGGCGCATGATTGCTCTGCCGCGGTCCACGTGCTGCCCTTTGGCCCAGGGACCTTTCGCCCACAGGTAATCGTTGTAGATGGATTTCATCTCCAGCTTCTTATTGTTCATGAGCAGCACGAAGCCAATCATGCAGATAATTGTTACGATCCACTTAATCATGTGTATTGCACCACTTCGTTAAAGGTAGTTTGGCCGCCGAGAATACAACGGATGCCGTCTTCGCGCAAGGTCCGCATGCCGAGCTTGATTGCTTTGTTCCTCAAGACGAGGGAAGGTTGTTTTTCGGTAATGGCTGTGCGGAATTCATCGGTAATCCGCAGATATTCGAAAATAGCGCGTCGTCCGGCATAGCCGCTATGGTTGCAGGCGTCGCAGCCTTCGCCGCGATAAAACGGCTGGTTGCCGATTTGGCTTCGGTCGAGTTCCAATAGCTGGAGTGTTTTATCATCCGGTCGAAAGGCCGTTTTGCAGTGCGGGCAGATTGTTCGAACCAGCCGCTGGGCCACGACGGCTTCCAGTGTGGAGGCAATCAAATAGGGTTCCACATCCATATCAATCAGGCGGGTGATGGCTCCGGCTGCATCGTTCGTGTGCAAGGTGCTGAAAACAAGATGTCCGGTCAGCGAGGCCTGTATCGAAATTTGAGCAGTAGCCAGATCGCGAATTTCTCCAACCATGATGACATCAGGGTCCTGACGCAGGAAGGAGCGCAGCGCCGAGGAAAAAGTAAGGCCGATATTCTCGCGAACCGGCAGCTGGATAATGCCTTCAACATCATATTCAACCGGATCTTCCGCAGTCAGGATTTTGGTCTCTGTTTTGTTGATGTGCTGGAGTGCGGCATACAGTGTGGTGGTTTTACCGGAGCCGGTTGGACCGGTCACAATCACAATACCGTTCGGTTTTTGAATGTCTTCAAGAAAACAGGGGTAAATATCCTCCGGGAAGCCGATGCGGTCAATATCGAGCTGGACATTCGAGCGGTCCAGCACGCGCAACACTACGCTTTCGCCAAATTGGGTCGGGAGGGTGGAGACGCGGAAATCAACGGAGTGTCCGGCCACATTCAGCTGAATGCGGCCATCCTGGGGCAGGCGCGACTCCGCAATATCCAGACCGCCGAGAACCTTGATGCGGGAAACAATCGGCAGTGCCAGATTTTTCGGCGGCGGGGCCATTTCATAAAGCGCCCCATCCACGCGGTAGCGAATTTTGAATTCAGCTTCAAAGGGTTCGAAATGAATATCGGAAGCGCGGTCTTTCACGGCCTGAAAAAGGACCAGGTTCACAAAGCGAATCACCGGGGTGGCGCAGGCAGCATGCTCGATGTCTTCGAGTTGAATCAGCTCGCCGGCCTCTTTCAGGTCCTGGTCTAATGCGGAGCGGACTTCATCGATCGACTCATTCTCCTCGCCGTAGAGTTTGAGAATGGCTGCATCGACCTGTTTGTTCGTGGCCACGATATATTCGACCTGTTTGGACAGAATAAATGCAATGTCATCGCTGATGGCCGGCGTTGGCCAATCTGCCACAGCAAAAACAACGGTGTTCGCGTTGTGCTGGACCGGGACCGCTTTGTACATCCGGGCAATGCTTGAGGGAACTGATTTTCCAATGTCTGGAAGAATCGGCAGGGCAGAAAGGTTCGCCACTTCGGTATCCAGCATTCGGGCAACCGTAGTCAGATAGGTGGCTTCGTCCAGGAAACCCTGATCAAGGACGATGTCGCGGAAGGGGCGGCCCTGTGAAAGATATTCTTCATGAATGGCTTCCGCTGCATCAGAGCTGAGGCAACCGGATGCAAATAATTCATTCAGGACGGGATGATTATGGTGCATCAGATTTCATCCCTCATCGTAACGCGCAGGACTTCATTCACCGAGGTGATGGCTTCGGTCGCTTTCAGCAGTCCGTCTTCACGGAGCGTCCGCATGCCGCGGGCACGGGCCGCAGCGCGCAGTTCGGTTGCGGGGGCTCCCGCATAAATCATCTGGCGCAAATCGTCGGTAACGTTCATCAGCTCAAAGATACCTTTACGCCCCAGATATCCCGTGTGGCCACAGGTTGGGCAGCCTTCGCCTTTCCAAAGGTTGGAAACCGGCCCGACGAGATTTTGTTCTGCAGGCGACGCGGCATAACTGATTTTGCACGATTCACAAATGGTACGAACCAATCGCTGGGCCATAATGCCCCGGAGGGACGAGGAAATCAGAAAGGGCTTAATTCCGATGTCGGTCAGGCGGGTAACCGCGCTGGGGGCATCATTCGTGTGCAGGGTACTGAGGACGAGGTGTCCCGTTAAAGCGGCATTAATTGCAATTTCAGCCGTTTCCCGGTCGCGGATTTCGCCGATCATGATGGTGTTCGGCGCCTGCCGAAGCATCGCTCGCAGGGCTGCGCTGAAGGTCAGGCCGATATCGGAGCGCACATGCACCTGATTAATGCCGCTCAGCTGATATTCCACCGGATCTTCCACCGTAATGATTTTGCGCGCCGGTGTATTCAGGTGATTCAGACACGCATAAAGCGAGGTGGTTTTCCCGGAACCGGTCGGCCCGGTGATCAATAGAATGCCGTCCGGGTAGAGAATCAACCGCTCGAAGATTTTTTGGTCGTCCTCATGGAATCCAAGATTTGGAAGTCCCAGGGTAAGGTTCTGTTTGTCCAGAATTCGCATCACAATGCTTTCGCCGTGATTCGTCGGAATGGAGGAAACACGTAGATCCAGGTCGCGGCCCGTCACCCGGATTTCAATACGACCGTCCTGCGGGAGCCGCTTTTCCGAGATTTTCATGCCGGCCATGATTTTCAAGCGGCTAATGACCGAGGGATGCAGCCGACGCGGCGGACCTTCAACTTCGCGCAAGGTTCCGTCGATGCGATAGCGCACGCGGAACCGGGTCGAGAGGGGCTCGAGGTGAATATCCGAGGCGCGCTGCTTGAAGCCTTCCATGATCAGGAGGTTCACAAGCTTAATGATAGGCTCATCGCTGTCGTCTTCGATAGAAAGGGCAACGTCTTCTTTACCGGGGCCAGCATTGTTGCTCGTTCCCGATTCGGTAGGGTAAAGACGGTCGAGCACCGTACAAATCTGTTCCGGCAGGGCGACGACCACCCGAATTGGTTCTTTAAAAAGATAGCGCAATGTATCGAGTGTCTCGATATCGGTCGGATCGCCGAAGGCAAATTTATTTTCTTCCAGCGGAACAATCCGGTAACGCCAAGCTGTTTCTGCATCCAGCAGATCTGCAGCCTCATTTTGAGGGAACGAAGTATTCAGCGCCACAGCTTCCATGCCGCAATGCTCGGCAATGCAGGAAAACAGCCGGCTTTTATCGTGGCCGAGCGCTGCAAGCCGGTCCAGCAGGTCGGTTCCCGTCTGCTCGGCATCCGCAACTGCCGCTTCAAGCTCCATCGGGCTGATGCTGTTTTTAATGATTTCTGCGATATATGCGTTGTTTGTGGCCACGATATGATTCCAATGATTGGAAAAAGAATCTCACAGGGAGCGGAGGCTTGTCAATCAGGTCGGGCGGCTGAGAGGGGAGGCAAATAAATCACCCCGGGCGGTATTGGGAACGTGGGTGCAATGCTGTAGATTCGTTATTGAACAAGAAAATATAAAATTTTGCTGACATTATAATTTTATGAAACCAGGCATCTTGTATTCATTTGCTTTCAAATGAACTTGATGAAAGCACCAGAACCCTTTGCCTCCCGCATACCGATCTTTGTGTTTGCAACGGGCTTTGCGTTCAATGCCATGATCTGGCTTGGACATATTATTTGTATGGGAATTATTGGTACGCCGCCGGGTAATTATTATGTATCCATGCCGTATGCTGGACTGAGTTATTTCCACTTATGTATGCTGAATATTTCCGGATTTATTATCCTTGGTTTGATTTCTTTATTGTTTGGGAAACGGAAAATATTCTCTGTGGCTCGGATCATTTCCAGCTTGGCGATCGGAGCCAACACACTGTTGATGAAGGCCATTCTACGGAAGGGGCATTTGATGTCTATGCAGGGGTGGGTGCAGGGATTGCAGGAATTCAATCCAAATGACCAAGAGGGGCCATGCTATCATACGCCATATAGATTTCTACTTAACCATGAGGCGCTTACCCTTAACATCCGTCGATGGAATGAGGTTGAATCGAAGACGTTTGTGCCGGACGTTGAGTTGGTGTCACTGGTGGGGGATTGGGTGTTAGAAACGGAAGAGTATGCCGGAATTTGCCGGTTTGATATTGCCAAATTCTTTTCTGGAATTAATTTCTATTTAAAAATAAATGGAGAGGTTAGGAGGGAGACAACGTATCTTCCCCACAAGATTTACAATGAGGATGGAGTGTATAAAATAGTTCTATTTAGAGGCGGTTGGCGTCCTCCGGAATCGCTATATAAAGCTGTGTACACCGATCTAAGTACGAGTCTCGAATACCGAGTATATTTGGAGATGGCTCCAGACAAGCAGTCCTTTTTCATGTATTCGGATGAGACCAAGAAAGGATTGTCTTTGGGGCCGTTCGTCCGACAATAATCGATAAGGTACCAAGTCAGTTAGTGCGCCGCCGGCCAATCGTCTGCCCGATCCATCAGCGTTTCCAGACATTGGAAAGCGGCGGGGGAAGTGTTCAGGCAGGGAATCATACGGAACGACTCTCCGCCCGCTTCCATAAAGATTTCGCGACCGCGCATTTCAATCTCTTCCAGCGTTTCCAGGCAGTCGCAGAAAAAGGCCGGGCAGATAACGGCCAGGTTCTTTTTTCCAAGGCTTGGAAGTTTGCGCAGCGTCGCTTCGGTCGAAGGCTCCAGCCATGCGTCGCGTCCGAGGCGGGATTGGAAGGAGAGCGAGTATCGCTCTTTTTGGATGCCCGCTTTTTCAACAATTGCTTTAGTGGTTTCCAAACATTGGAAACGGTAGCAGGTGGCATGTGCGGGCGAGTCGGTTTCGCAACAGTCGTCTTTCTGCATGCAGTGGCTTCCGGTCGGATCCGTTTTTTTGAGGTGCCGTACGGGCAGACCATGATAGCTGAAAAGAATATGCTCTTCCACATCCTTGAGCGATTCCGCCAGCGGTTCGATCAGCGTCGGTTCATTATAGAAGGGCGGAGCAACGCGCAGTCGGGCTCTGCCCTTGATATGTTTTTTCACTACAAAGGTGCAGCCGCCGGTTGTGGCCATGGCATAGTGCGGGAACAGGGGCAGCAGGCAGATCTCATCGACTCCTTGAGCCAGCAGCTTATCGATGCCTTGTTTGAACGAGGGGTTCCCATAGGCCATCGCAATTTCAACCGGCTCGTCACGTTTGGCGTCGAGGCCGTCCACCAACTGCTGACAGTAGTGAACCAGCGGCGAACCGTTATCGGTCCAGATTTCCTGATAGGCCTTTGCCGACTCCGCCGGGCGTTTCGGCAGAATGGCCCAGTGCACCAGCGCGTAGCGCAGCGGGAAGGGCATATCAATCACGAACGGGTCCATCAGGAATTCTTTAAGGTACACCCGCAAGGCTGCTTCCGTCGGTGCATCCGGCGAACCGGTATTCATCAGTAAAAATCCACGTTTCATAATAAAATTAACACTAAGGCACGAAGACTACGAAGCGTCGTGTTACTTAGAGTCCTTCGTGTCTTGGTGGTTAAAAATCGTCTCAGCGATCGTGATGCCGGAGAGGATGGAGTTTGAGACGGATATGCCGTCGCGGTAATGCCCGGCAAAATGAATGCCTTTATAATTCGTTTCAATATCCTTCATCTGATTCAAAAAGCGCTCATAGCCCACCACATATTGCGGGATGGCTTTCGGCCAAATACTGATGTGTTTAAAATCCGGTTCTGCATCCAGTCCTAGCAGTTCGCGCAAGTCGGTCAAAACTTTCAACAGCAATTCATCTTCGTTCATCAGTGCGCGTTCCGGCGATTGCGACCCGCCGACAAATACCGTCAGCAAAGTCATGCCGCCCGGAGCCCGTTCTGCAAAAATTGATGAAGGAAAAAGGGCACCCAGTGAAAAGCGTTTTTCAATCTTCGGGATCAGCATGCCAAACCCATCCAGCGGGTGGGCGAAATCATTTTTCCCGAATCCGAGCGAAACACTGGCGACCGGCGGATAATAGATTTCAGCAAACAGATCGAGGTCGAACGGGGTGTTGAGTTCAGGCATGAGATGCGTGGGTAGGGCCAGGATGACGTCGGAAAATTCCTGGCGGTTCACCATCCACACCCCTTCGTCCAGCATTTGAATACCTTCAACGGGGGTGTTCAGCTGAATGGCATCGCCCAGTTTGGCGGCGAGCTGATTTGGCAGGACTTCCATGCCATCGTCGAAGGTGAACATGCGGGCATCTTTCGAGGCAGTTTCCGCACGCTTTTTCCGAGCCTTGGAACCTTTGATGGCCCCTTTGATCAGCGAGCCATATTCCTGTTCCAGTTCATAGAGCTTCGGGAAGGCATAGCGCGTCGAAAGCTTCGCCGGATCGCCCGCATAAACGCCGCTTACAAATGGGTTGATGGCATAGTCCAGAAATTCCTGGCCGAGCCGTCGCACCACGAAATCGGCCAGACTTTCCTGCTCGTTCGACTTTGATTTAATGAACGGTTCTTTCAGCAGGCCCAATTTGGCTTTGGTGGAAAAGGCCTTCGAGCTGAAAAAGGCACCCGGTGAGGCTGGCAGCGCAATTGGCTTGCCATCGCGCACAATAAAGCGATTCTGCGCGGCCGGTTTGGCCGGAAGTTTGTTGCCTTCCAGGCCCAGCCGTGCAATCAGTTTTCCAAGGTTTGGATGGGTGTCCAGAATCGAGTTCGGCCCGCACTCCACCAGAAAACCGTCTTCCTTGACGGTTTTGATACAGCCGCCCACCCGCTCCGATGCTTCAAACACCGTGCAGTCGATGCCTTGTTGCTTTAGCTCAAACGCGGCGGTCAAGCCGGTGATGCCGGCTCCAATGATGGCTACTTTTTTCATGAGTCTATTTAACCACGAATGCAGATGAATAAAAGGTTGGAGTTCCACCTTTAGACCATTGTTTTCTCTTTCGGCGAATGCAGGCGGGAAGGAGTGTCTGCATACAATCAATCGATTCCCCGGCCGGTTTCGCCAGCTTAAAATAAGTCGTGGCAGGGCCTGCCGAAACGAGAGAAGTAATGGTAATTAACATAGTCTTGCAAAAATAAAAACGTCGCGAATTGTGAATTATTCCTTGCGAAAAAGTTTTCAGGTTCTTACTATCCGAACTTGCAAAGGATACAGCGTTTCAATCAGTGCGATATCTAACGAGCGAGTGCCCGTGGCGCCTGAAAAGCGTGGAAGCATAATATCGAGGGATATGAGATGTATACGAAGCATAAATATCCGTTAGTACTCACCGCCGCATTTGCTGCCGCGGTATTTTTGACCGGTTGTCAAACCGCCAAAACAGAACCTCCGAAAGAGGACTCAACTGCTCAGGTTGGAGCGGGAGAAACGAATGCTGCAGTTGGACGCGCATCAAGAACCATTCGGGTTGATGGAGCAACTTCAACAAAGGATGGGCAAACCATCACACTCGACTATCCGGTATTGCAGGATAAGAATCAGCGCATACCCGACTGGGTCATAAACCCTGCCAGCGGCGGAATTGTTGGTGCCGTGGGCGTCGCGTCTGTGAAAGGACTCGGTATGCGGGAACAGCTCGACGAAGCCCGCCTGTCCGGACGTCTGGAGCTGGCCAGTATGCTGGAAACCCGCCTGCAAACCGTGGGCCGTTCGACACTGGAAGAAAACCTGATGGCGAATGCGGAAGGTCGTGGAGAAAATTCACGAAGAAATACACTCGGTGTGGATCGGGATATTCTCGATATTGTGCTGGCCGGGAGCCGACAGCGGGCGCTGTGGTTCGATCCGGAAACCGACGAATGCTTCGTTTGGATGGTGCTCGATGGCGCTGTTCTTTCGAAAGCTAAGCACTATGTCGTGGATGACCTGTCCGTGTTTATTGCCAACACGCCGATCGCAAATGAATACAAGCCCGTACGCGCACAGCTCGAACCACCAACGGTCGTCGTTGAAGCTCAGGAACCCGCTCCCCCGCCGCCGAAAGAACCGGTTGAGCAGCTTGAGGAAAGTCTCAAGCCGATAGAGTCTGTTCCGATTAATGCCAAAAGTTAAAAATAGAAGGGCTCATCGAAAGCCAACCGAGGAAATGTGTTATGATGTTCAAACAACAAACCAATGCTGCATTGTATATCTCCGCTCTGGCAGGAGTCCTGACGCTGTTCATCGTGTCAGGGTGTAAAAGCCCGCCGGCAAAAGATACCGCGGGGTCGGATTCAACCCAGGTGGACGCAGGTTCAGACTCGGTCGCAAATGCCCCGGCAGAAAAAAGCACCGTTACGGAAACCCCGCAGAAAACGGTCATAAAGAAAGGTGAAGTAAAGACAGTGGAGGCGGAAGTTGTCGTTGTTCAGACTGGCCCCGGCGACGGACCGCCGCCCGCTGAAGATACCAAAAAAGCGGTGAAGAAAATGGAACAGAGTCTGGCTCCGCTGGAAGCTGTTCCGGCCATGCCGACCTCCTGAAAAAAACCAGAATAGAAAGGAGCAGAAAACCCGGCAGAAACAGGAGCGCCGGGTTTTTTATTGTAGACGCGGCTCGCGATGGAGCTGACTTGCACGAGCGATATTACACGGTTTGCGAGTAGCGGCCTTTGCGGTTTTCGTTCTGGAGATAGGCATCGAACCGCATGGCGATGATGCGGATGAAGAGGCGACCGAGCGGGGTGACGCGCAGGCCGGCTTCTTCGCGCTGTAGCAACCCGTCGGTTTCGAGATCGTCGAGCGATGCAAGATCGACTTTAAAGTAGTCGGTGAAGTCAATGCCGAGTTCTGCTGAGAGTGTGGCATAGTCGATGTAGAGGTTGCACATGATGTGCATGATGGCCTGATACCGAATGCGGTCATCGGCAGTCATTTTATAGCCGCGTATGATCGGAAGCGAACCGGCATTCAGTGCGGTATAATAGGGTTCGAGTTCTTTGGTATTCTGAAAATAGCATCCGCCTGCGTGAGAAATCGCCGACATGCCAAAGCCGTGCAGGTCGACGCCCTTATGGGTGCTGTAGCCCTGAAAGTTGCGCTGCAGGGTTCCTTTTGCCAAGGCCTGCGCCATGCTGTCGTCCGGTCGGGCAAAGTGATCCATTCCGATGTAGACGTAGCCGGCATCGGTCAGCCGTTCAATGGTGAGTTGCAGCAGGCGCATTTTAAGTTCGGGATCGGGGAGATCTTTTTCAAAGCTTTTCTGGAAGGGTTTGACCCACGGAATATGGGCGTAGCTGTAGATGGCAAAGCGGTCCGGCGAAAGAAACAGAGAGTCGTCGAGCGTGTTGCCAAAGGTTTTCAGGCTCTGCTTCGGCAGGCCGTAGATCAGGTCAAAATTAACAGAGTCAAATCCGCTGTCGCGCAGCCATTCGTTGGCTTCGGAAATAAGTTCCAATGATTGGATGCGGTTAATGGATTTCTGAACCTCGCCGCAGGTATCCTGTACGCCGAGCGAGGCCCGGTTAAACCCGGCGTCTCTCAGCGCGAGTACCTTATCTTTGGTTAACGAGCGAGGGTCGATCTCTACGCCGGCTTCCACGGTTTCTGCCACGGGAAAATATTGACGGATCAGTTCGCCGAGCTGCTTGAGTTCCGCAGGTTGGAAAAAGGTTGGCGTTCCGCCGCCAAGCTGAATCTGAACCACTTCGGAGTCGGGGTGAATCAAGGCCGCGCGGAGCTTCAGCTCTTTTTCAAGATAGCTGAGATATTGTGCGCTCTTCGATGAATCGCCGGTAACAATGTTGGTGCAGCCGCAATAGAGGCATTGCATGGAGCAGAACGGCAGGTGGAAATAGAGAGAAAGAGGCGCGGGTGAAGCTGGAGGCTTTAAATTTGAAACCTGAAAATCTTCCGTGAAATGCGTGGCCGGCGGATAGGACGTGTAACGCGGCCCCGCTTGGTCGTATTTCTTTAGCTGATCAAGATGGACGTTTATTTTGCTCATTTGAAATTCTGGACGGTTTCGGCAATGGCCTGGATGGTATGAAGGTCGGCCTCGGGCGGAACGCCGTGGCCGAGGTTGAAGATGAAGCCGTTGCGGCCGCGCATGCTTTCGCAGATGCGTTCGGCTTCAGCGGCTGCAGCTTCAGGTGTTGCAATCAGCAGGGCGGGATCGAGGTTGCCCTGCACAGCGACGTCTCCAGGAATGGTATCGGCGGTTTCGCGCAGATCGATGCCCCAGTCGATACTCAGTGCATTGGCACCGGTCTGAACGACCTTTCGCCAGTTATGGTGCACGTTGCGGGCAAATACGATGGAGGGGGCTTCGCCGCCGATGGCATCGACGATCCGCTGCATCCAGATGCCGGAAAATCGCCAGAACATGTTCGGGGCGAGGGTGCCGCCCTGGCTGTCGAAGATTTGAATGACATCGGCCCCTGCGGCAATTTGTGCCTTGATATAGATGATGGTGGCTTCGGTTATTTTTTCGAGCAGGTTGAAAAACAGTTTCGGTTCGTTGTAGAGCATGGCGCGGGAGCGCAGGTTTTCGCGGGAGCTTCCGCCTTCGACCATGAAAGAGGCGAGCGTCCACGGGGAACCGGCAAAGCCGATGATGGCCCGTTCGTCGCCGAGTTCCTGGCGGGTGATCTTGATCGCTTCCGGTGTGTAGCTGATGTGATCGAGCACGCGGGAGGGATCTAGATTGTCGACGTCTGCTTTGGAGTTCAGGGCAAAGTCGACCTGAACACCGCCTTGTTCGAGTAATTCGTATTTTGCGCCCATGGCTTCGGAAATTACGAGGATGTCGGAAAAGACGACGGCGGCATCGTAGCCGAATCGGCGGATGGGCTGCAGGGTGACTTCCGCGGCCAGTTCGGGATTCTGAACGAGTTCTGTAAACTTGTGACCCTCCTTGAGTTTCATATATTCAGGTAGGGAGCGGCCCGCCTGACGCATCATCCAAATCGGCGGACGGTCGGTGGTTTCGCATTTACAGGCGCGCAGAAAGCGCTCTCGGCAGCTTATGTTATTTTCTTTGTTCATAGGGCGTGTTTATGCCATAGGCGGGAAAGGTGATCAAATCAATAGCCGATTAATGGCGAAGATAAAAAATCCAATGTCTGGAAGTTTCCAGACATTGGATCACGGAGGAGGCAGGAGATAAATTCAGTTGGCTTTTACGGCATCGAGCTCAATCTCGAACAGGAGGTCGTGGCGGCAGACATCGGCATGCGAAATGGCAACCGGCAGTTCCGGCAGATTATTTTCAACGCAGTATTTTTCAAGCAGGTGCGCTTCGCTGTCGTCCTTGAAATAGGCAATGGCCCGGGCGGTGTCGCCCCAATCCATATCGCGCGATTTCAGAATTTCGTGCACCACTTCCATCGTAAGCTCGATCTGCTTTTCGGTATTGTCGAGATGAACGGTTGCACCGCCCGGTTCAATGCTGGCAGTGCCGGAAATGGTTAGCAGGCGCGACCCGGGCTGATCGATTTCGACGGCGCGGGCGAAGGAACTTTTATAGTCCAGTGCCGGGCATTGCAACGGGGAGGGCACGGCAAAAACTTTCACCCCATCATGTTTCGGTTTTACGGCGAGCAGGGCGCAGACCATTTCTTCACCGGCGGCGGTGCCGGCACCGATACCGGTGGAGGCCGGTACCATTTTTTCGAAGGTGCCGCGTTCCTTAAAGAAACGGGTGCGGACCACATTGAATTCATCGTACCAGTCGAGCAGGTTGTTGAGATAGAGCCAGGTGCGGGCAATATCCGTAAATTCCATACCGGCCTGTTTGAGCAGGGATTCCATTTTTTCGAACACGGCCTGAGCCTGTTCTTCGCGTCCCAGCGTCAGGTCGTCGGCATGAATGTTTCCCAGCAGGCAGTAGCGCGCGTCGTCGGTATCGTACCAGTTGCCGACCATACGGTCGCCATCCATGACCGGATTGAGTTTGGCGCCGGAAAGGGCAATAAACTGGGTGCCGGTGACGGTTTCGCCAGAGCAGGCATCGCCATGCAGCAGGGTCAGCGGCCAATCGAGCTTTTTGATCGAGGATACGGCCTTCGGATAAAACTGGCGGCCGCCAAAGAGGTATTGGAAGCCGATCCGGGCATCGCGAGCGGCCATTTCGGCGGTTACCTGATCGAAGACATCGTTCATGGTTTCTTCGGTGGCCTGGGCGGTGATAAAGTGTGCGGTTACGCCATCGTGAGGAAATTCTACGATGTGCAGCGCGTTGGTGGGATTGATGATTGATTCGTCCATATTCAGTGTGTCTTTCTTTTGCCCCGCCTTGATTGGGGGCGTCTGTGTTTGGGTTGCAGTTAACATACCAGACTCCTTGTTTATCCCGCCTCCCGAACGGATATTCAAAAAGGAGACGCCTGCTGTTTCAGGCCTTGGACAAAAAAAGTAGGAGCAATGTACGCGTTTCCAATGGTTGGAACCTTGTCCTCGGTCAAGTTTTTCCAAAAAAAGAACCGCCGGACAGGGCGGTTCTTTTTATTTCCAGGGATTGGAAATTTATTGCGCGATCGGATCGGCGCCGATGGTGCCGATGAGGTCATCAATGAGCTTGCCGGATTCCACATAGGCCAATCGTTTCTCAACCACTTCCAGCCGTTCTTTGCATTCGAGGGTCTCAACTTCGGCGGCATTGTGTTTCATGCTGATGAAGTCGTTGAGGTAGTCGATGTGCTTGCGGCAGGCGGCGGCTTTCCGATCCTGTTTGATCTTCAGACGCTCAATATACCAGTCGCTTTTCAGAACGGACTCACGCTCAAAGAGACTCCGGATTTCCGGATCTTCAATTCCTTTTCCTTCGAACGAACCGGTGGCCATGATGTTGATCAGGGCTTTCATGGGCGGGATAAAGCTGTCGATGCTTCCGTCGTCGATATACCGTTGTGCAATCATCTGCTGGGTTTCAACGATGTTGTTGATGCCGTCCACAAATTCTTCCAGACTCTGTAACTCGGGCTTCAGCATATCTTCTTCAAATACCGTCGTCGGCGCTTCGAATATCTTACCTAGATAGTCGTTCACAAAGCGATCCGTGATTCGATATCCCAGCCGGCTGGCAAGGACGGTTTTGCCTTCGTACTCAAAGTCTTCGAGTTTCTCAAGCTGACCGTTGGCCACCATGTTTTTCGGATCCCGTTCCGTCTCCGTCAGGCGGCACCAGATTTCCGGAATCAGCAGGCTCACATCGTGTTCCACCTTATGTTTGGAGCCAATGTAACCGGCCGCCGTGGAAAAACCGTTGCTGCCGGTCAGAATGAACGAAAGGAGGGCGTTATTCAGGTCGGCCGTAGATGGCAGGGCATTAAACGGCCCTTTGGTCAAAGCGCCTTCGGTGCCGGCTCCGGTGGTGGAGGGCGATTTCCCGGTCAGACTGCAGACAAAGTCCATGAACAGTTCCGGCAGTTCCTGATAGTGAATCGGCCCGTAAACCGCTAGAGGACGAATACCCGGTTCGGCGGGATTGTTCCGGCGCCCGGGCAGCACCGCATTCACCGGAGTGTACAGTGGACTGCCCGATTTGATTTTTCGGAACAGACGGGTGGAAAGCAGCGATAGATATTTCGGCATGCTGTCCACCAGGTCCGGGCGGGTCTGGAGGTAGCGCGGGTTTTTGGTTGGTGCGCCATCCACAATACGCGGCGAAGCGGAATCGACAAACAGCGGATCCTGTTTACGCGCATTCGCGGTTTTCCGGATCAGCTTGCGCATCGGTTTGGTGTATTGGTTGAACATGACCGAATGGTCCAGAATATCCTGTGCATCCGACCGTTTAAGCGGTGCAAAGTTGGAGAGGAAGTTGTTCGGGCCAGCCAGATCGGCTTCGGCCTGTTTGTCGAACCCGCGGTTAACGGCTTCATCCGGACGCTGGAAGAGGCGCGATTCGCAGTTCTCTACAATTTTCACGCTTTGGGATTTAGCGTATTCCGGGTTCAGGTCGGTCAGCAGATTCGACGGTACCACGATAGATGCGGAAATATCGTCTTCCCACTGAACCTTTTCGGCCGGAATAAAGTCGGTGCGCAGTTTGCTCGTGCGCCAGATGCCGTCGGTGTTCATGCCGATACGCAGATAGTTGCCGGCGATTTTTTTGCCGTCGAATTTGAGCTCGTGCCCTTTTTCGCCGTTAATGAAGTCCACGCCCAGGTGCGCGCGCCAGTCGGATCCCCATTCAGGTTTGTAGAAGCGTTTGAGCAGGAAGACCAATCCTTTGATCCGGTTCGGAATGCTCTCCAGCCAGGCATTATATTCATCGGTATTTTCCGTGGACGGGTTCAGCAGTTTAATCACGGAGCCGAGCGAGCGTCCCGGGCCCAGCAGCGGGCGGCTCACGTGGCCTTCCTCGCGGGGAACTTTGAAGCGGGAACTGTAATTCTGGTCCAGAATTTCCTGAACGGCATCCAGATCTTTTTCAAAGTCGGACACAAAAATGGAACCGGAAATCATGGCGTCGGTCAGTGATTTTGAAATCTCGGATTTCCCGCCGCCGGATACGGTACAAGGCTTATGGCAAAGGGTGCCTTCCGCAACGGTCCCCACCAGACGCCAGGTGCCGGCTGTCGGGCTTTGTTTCAGTCCGACACGATAGCCGGACGGATAGATAAAGATGCTGTCCTCAAGCAGTTTCAGGCGTTGTGTGGTTCCGGCCTGTAACCAGGTGACACTCTGATCCGGGATGCTGAATTCGGCGGTTTCCGGAATGAAGAACACATTCGGGTGCTCGTTGTCGGTAGCGTAGCCTTCCCGGTGAATGGTGATCTTATCGCCCATCACGTGCAGTACGTTGGCGAGCGTGTGGTCCAGATGCGACAGCGTGCCATCCGGCGCAAAATGTTCAGCGAGATTATACTGCGGCACTGCCAGTGCACCT
This sequence comes from Pontiellaceae bacterium B1224, assembly GCA_029432815.1. Taxonomy (GTDB): domain Bacteria; phylum Verrucomicrobiota; class Kiritimatiellia; order Kiritimatiellales; family Pontiellaceae; genus Pontiella. The sequence goes on from JAROBA010000022.1 coordinate 45,137, forward strand.
CCGGCATGTTCTTCTTCGCACAGGCCGTACAGGTTGGCCGCAAAGCCGATCTGGGTTTTAACCTCTTTCTTGCAGTAGCCGAAATAGTTGTCGGCAATCAGGGTGACCATTACGCCGCTTTCATCGCGGGCGGTAATCTTGAAGGGCGTTCCTCCGTTATAAAGCTCGTCCGGGCTGGCCCAGCACATGCCGTCGCGTTTCTGGCGTTCGGTGGCATCGTCCACATAGGGGAGGCCGAGGTCTTTCTTTTTCAGGCCGCAGATGTGCGGGGCGAGGATGACACAGCCGGTGTAGCCGCTCCATGCATTCGGATCAAGTCCGGCATCGTTCTGTGGCAGATAGGGGTCGCCGGCATTGCCGAAGATGGACTCAACAAAGTCTAGGTTGCAGGCATAATTACCCGGAGCGAAGAAGCGAACTTCCATATTTTTCTCTGGCAGGAAGCCCGGGACTTCGGGGCTGATCATCGGGCGCAGCAGCAGGGAAACATGGCAGGCGGCCTTCTTCTCCTGCGCGGAAGTGAAGGGCAGCTCCATCTGATCCTGCGGTGGATTCAGTGCAACTTCGAGCAGCTTGGCATAGGTTGCTTTCGGCACTTCAAGTTTATCGGCCGGAACCGGGAAGCCTCCTTCGGCAATATGGAAGACGCCTTTGGTGGTGCGGCGGTCGTGTTTCGGGTTGTGCAGAACGCCCTGTTGAATGCGGTAGGATTCAATGCCGTTGGCAATGAAGGTATTCTCATGAGGGGGCAGAGACAGCTCGCGGGCCAGTCCATGACGGTCCAGCGTGAGGGTGCTGTTCGGCAGGGTGGCCACTTCGTCGCATACGTCGGCCAGATAGTCGTTCAGAAAGTTCTGGATACGCTGGTCAACCGGGCACAGGTAGTCGTGAAGAATGCGGTTTTTTTCGCGGATGTTGTTAATCAGGTCGAGGGTAACATCGAGTTCCTTGCCATCACTTTTTTCGTAGATGGGCTGATCCAGTGCAGACAGTTTTAAATTGATGTAGGAAATCAGCGATTTGCGGTGGCTTTTTGAGGCCATATCAACGCCGATACCGAGTGATTTTTTAAGATTTTCCATTTTTCAATTCTCCGTTCATAATATCCTTCAAAGGACTGAAAAATAGGGCGGCATTTCTGAAAACCAAGCCAAATACCTGATTTTTATCAGGCCGGTATGCGTACAGAAATGTCATATAGACCATATTGAGCTACAAAAATAGGTTGCCCGATTCCGTGTTCAAAATCCGTTGGTTCGTGTGGAAATCAGCGCCGGTTATGAGCTTAAAACAATCCGAAAGTGGAGGGGCTTAAATTCAGGATGAGGCAAGAAAGGTGCCGCCGCGAAGCTCAGTGTGTTTTCCGTTTTCCAGGGTATGGAAGCCGTTCACAAAAACGTGGGCCATACCCTCGGAGAGTTGATGCGGATCGGCATAGGTGGTGTTTTCTTTAATCTTGTCGGGATCGAAGATCAGGATGTCGGCGGCGTAGCCTTCTTTAAGGAGACCGCGCTTTTTCAGATTAAACTGTTCGGCGGGAAGTCCGGTCATTTTATAGATGGCTTCGGGTAGCGGAACAGTTTTCCCATCGAGCGCGGCGCGGAGATATTTGGTGTGGCTGCCGTAGGCACGCGGATGCGGGTGGTCGTGGCTGAGCGGGCCCCAGGGCGCGCGCATGGAACCGTCGGACCCGATCGAAACGTAGGGCTCGGCCAGTACGCGCCAAAGATTATCGTCGGACATACTGAAAAAGATGCCGCCGGTTTTCAGGTCGTCTTCATCGATCAGCTTCAAAAGGGCATCGACCTCATTCATTTTTAAGGCTTCGGCGACCTCGGGCAGATATTTTCCCTTAAACTCCACATACTGGGTCGAACCGACCATCACATTCTCCCAATAGCCATCGGGATGCGCCATCAGCTCATCGCGCAGTTTTTTCCGAACCTTGGAAGTTCGCAGCCGTTCGAGGATGGCATCTCGCCCGCCGTAGGTGGCCCAGAGGGGAAGAACAATATCCAGATCGGTGCAGCCGGCGGTGTAAGGATAGCGATCCGAACCGATTTGCATGTGCAGTTGAGCCGCGCGTATTTTTTCAAAGGCGGCATCGATTTTGTTCCAATTATCGGAACCGGAGGCTTTGAGGTGTGAAATCTGCAGTTTGGCGTCGGAGCGCTCGGCAATATCGATGGCTTCATCGATCGCCTCGAGCAGGCCGCCGGATTCGGAACGCATATGAGTTGTGTAAAGGCCCCCGTGTTGGGCGACGATTTTGCAGAGCTCGATAATTTCTTCGCGCGGTACGGCCGAACCCGGGGGATAGGCGAGGCCGGAGCTGAGGCCGATGGCGCCTTCGTCGAGTGCCTGTTCCAAGGTCTGGAACATTTTTTTCATTTCGTCCGGTGTGGCGGCGCGGGGCTCGTAGCCGCAGATTCCGGCGTGAAGCGTATTGTGGCCGATCAATAGGGCGGCGTTGATGGCGGGCTGGGCCTCGGCATAGCGCTCGCGATAGTCGGCCACCGTCTTCCAGGGTTTGGAATAATTCTTATCGAGCCAGTCCGACGGCATTTTATAGCTGCCATTGAGCGGGGCGGCGGAGGCGCCGCAGTTCCCGCATATTTCGGTGGTGATGCCCTGGTATACTTTAGACGCGGCGCTGGGTTCGAGTAGCAGATAGGTGTCGGAATGGGAGTGCGCATCAATAAATCCCGGACAAATGGTTAATCCGGTTACTTCGACGGTTTTTTCCGCCTTTGCACCAGAAAGTTCGCCCATTTTTGTAATTAATCCATCCTTAATACCTATGTCGCAATGAATTGCATCTTCTGATGTTCCTGCGATAACGGTCCCGTTCATGATTTTTATATCGAATTCCATGGGGCTGATTTTACAACGAAATCTGCGTATCCATAGTAAAAACAGCGTTATATTGCGGTTATGCCTATAAAAAATACAAATATGTATAATTATACCTTGTGTAAACATATATGACATTTATGTGAGGAGTGTTTTAATGACGAGTACTTTGTATGTATTATTTTAAATGTTTGCAGTGGAATGTGTAACGATTTTTATAGTCGCTTAAAAACAGCCTTTGGCACACCTGTTGCAATAAGGGCCACCATAAGTCGCGGATAGGGTGTCCGGACATAAGAAACCTCTAGGAGGATGTAAGGATGAAAATGAAGTGGTTAAAAATACCAGCGCTGATCGCTGCGGCGATTGTGCTGGGGGTAGCTGTTCCGGCTATTGCACAAGATGCTTCTGATGCAGAAGCGGCAGCGATGGTTGCTGCGGACATGGCAATGGATGCGGAGGCCATGGCGGCTGATGCTGGTGTGACAGCAGAAATGGCTATGGAAGAGGCAGAAGAAACTGCATTCGATGGCGAGGTAATCGCCGGTGAGTGGGCGTATGCCATTGATAATATGTTCCTGATGTTCTGTGCGGTGCTGGTGCTTTTCATGCAGGCAGGTTTTGCTCTGGTGGAATCCGGTTTCAACAGCGCGAAGAACACCGTGAACATTCTGTTTAAGAACCTGATGGACCTGTCGATCGGTATGATCCTCTACTTCATCATCGGTTATGGTCTGATGTATCCGGGCGACGGGGCGATTAACGGCTTCTTCGGTTTCGGTCAGTTCGGTATCGGCGGTAACGGCGTAGATGCTGTTGCAGGTGCCTTGACACTGCAGGTGGACTGGTTGTTCCAGGTTGCGTTTGCGGCAACAGCGGCAACGATTGTTTCCGGTGCGGTTGCCGGACGTCTGAAATTCAGCGCATATCTGGTATACAGCGCGGTTCTTACCGCAATCATCTATCCGATTTCCGGTTACTGGAAATGGGGCGGTGGATGGCTCGACCAGATGGGTTTCTACGATTTCGCTGGTTCGCTGGTTGTACATGCCTGTGGTGGTTTTGCTGCCTTGGCCGGTGCCATTGTTCTCGGTCCGCGTATCGGACGTTTTGCTAAAGACGGAAAACCAAGAGCCATGCCGGGCCACAACCTGCCGCTGGCCACCTTGGGTGTCTTCATTCTTCTCATCGGCTGGTTCGGGTTCAACCCGGGCTCCCAGCTTGCAATTGTAGGGAAAGATAATACCGAAGCAGTTATGCTGATTGCGGTTAATACCCTGCTTGCAGCCGGTGCCGGTGCGGTTCTCGCGATGGTCGTTACCTGGGTTATCCATAAGAAACCTGACCTGACAATGGCCGCCAACGGCGTTCTGGCCGGTTTGGTCGGTATTACCGCCAACTGCGATGGCGTGACCAACGTTGAAGCCATCATTATCGGTGCAGTCGCCGGTGTGGTTGTTGTTGCCGGTGTTAAACTGCTCGATAAACTGAAAATCGATGATCCGGTGGGTGCCTTCCCGGTTCACGGCCTCTGCGGTGTCTGGGGCGGTATTGCCACGGCCATCTTTGGATCATACGGTGATGGGTACGGTAACTGGGTGGCACAGATCACCGGTTCCATTGCCATTCCGATCTGGTCTTTCGTAACTATGTTCATTCTGTTCTCCATCCTGAAAGCCGCCGGCATGCTCCGCGTCAGCAAAGAAGAAGAACTCCGCGGACTGGATATCGGCGAACACGGCGAAGAAGCGTATCACGGCTTCCAGATCTTCACCTCTAACTAAGCTGGAAAGGAGACGAACAATGAAATTGATTATTGCATATATTCAGCCCGAACAGCTCAACGAAGTGAAACAGAGCCTGTACGAAAAAGAAGTTTATAAAATGTCGGTGACCAACGCCATGGGCTGCGGTCAACAGAAGGGCTACCACGAAACCTACCGCGGTGCGGATATCGAGGTGAACCTGCTGAAGAAAGTCCGTATTGAGATCGCAGTGAACGACGAATATGTCGACACCACGGTTGAAGCGCTGATTGCCGGTGCCCGCACCGGCAATATCGGCGACGGAAAAATCTTTATCCTGGACCTGCCGGAATGTATCCGGATCCGGACCGGTGAAAAAGGCCCTGAAGCCGTTGGTTAATGTTAGATTTAGACGGCCGGGTCCCGTGCGATTTCCTTTCGCATCCTCGAGGGACTTTAGCGGGTCCGGTCGTCGTTCATTTGATAAAAGTAAATAAACAGATAGAAGGAGATAGAAAATGAAAAAAATTATTACGACAACAATTGCAGCCGGTCTGGTTGCTTCCGCAGCAGTGGCAGATGTTAGTGTTACTTTGGACTTTGCTTCCGCGTATGTATTTCGGGGTGTGACCTTGAATGACGGAGCTGTGTTCCAACCGGGGATCGAAGTTTCCGGTTTTGGACTGGCCGAAGAATATGGTTCAGTGTCCGCCGGGGCATGGGGTAACTGGGATTTTGATAATTATAATGGTGGAGGTCAGAAAGATACCTTCTCTGAAACAGACTGGTATGCATCCTACAGCCTGCCGTCCTTCGTGGAAAACCTCGATCTGTTCATCGGATACTGTGAATACGGATATGGTGCTGGGTCAGCTGATAAAGAAGCAAATATCGGCGCAGGGTATGAAATCGCAGGCATTGGTTTGGGCGTAACCTATTACCAGGGTGTCGGCGGTCTGATCGGAACCTCTTCCTATCTGGAATTTGCTGCCGGATATGGATATGACTTCACAGAAGAGTTGAGCGGATCTCTTGATGCTCGCATCGGATTTGCTGATCAGGATGGTGGCGAATCTGGTTTCCAGGATTACGATCTCGGTGCAAGTCTGGGTTATGTTCTTTCTGAAAGCTGGAGCGTTGGTGCTTCTATCATGTATGTCGGACAGGGCGATGACAAAGTGCTGCCTGATGGCGTGGGCGCTTATGATGTCGACTTCGTTGGCATGTTCGGACTGGCTTGCGAAATGTAATCTAAGCCTCGGCTGATGATATTGAAAAGCGTCCCGTTGCGGGGCGCTTTTTTTTTTGATTCAGAACTCCTGCCCGGTTTCGTGATCCGCTTTGTGGCGTTCGGTTTGCCGTGATTGGAACTGCTGGCGACGCTTATTTTGAAGTGCCAGCCTGTTTCATAAATGAATTATAACCATTTAAAATCAACAATAATGTATATATGTAACAGGTCGCTACATATGCGGCTAACTGATTAAGTATATGTAACGGATATCATAAAGTAATCTAAATGAATGGTTAGCAATAGTTATGAGTTGGGGTTCGGTTGCGGATTCAGGCGGTGGCACGGTCTTTGCATAAGAGATTGGTAACACTGAAGGCGTTACTAGTAATACTGTCAGAGGATGAGAAACCTGAATCAGGAGAATAGAGGAAATGAAGAAAACTATGGTATCAATGATTAAACCGGCCGCAATGGCTCTCGCACTTATGACCGGCGTTTCAATGACCACGGCGGAACCGCTAAAGATTGCCTACAGCGATTGGCCGGGCTGGGTGGCCTGGGATATTGCCCAGGAAAAAGGATTTTTTGAAAAGCAGGGCGTGGAAGTTGAACTGCTCTGGTTTGAATATGTGGCTTCCATGGATGCGTTTGCGGCAGGAAAAGCCGATGCGGTCTGCGTGGCCAACGGCGACTCCATGGTGCTGAATGCCACGGGAGCCCGCAATGTCATGATTCTGGTGAATGACTATTCCAACGGAAATGACAAGATTGTTGCCAAGTCCGGCATTACAGATGTGAAAGGGCTGAAGGGTAAGAAGATCGGCGTAGAAATCGGATTCCTCAGTCATGAGTTGCTGATGAAGGCGCTGCAGGATAACGGCATGACCGAGAAGGATGTCGAGCTGATCAATATGCCGACCCATCAGGCGGCGCAGGTGCTCGCATCCGGCGATGTTGATGCCATCGTGGCCTGGCAACCGCATTCCGGCATGGCTCTCAAAGCATCTGAAGGTTCCACGGCGGTTTATACCACGGCCGATGCACCCGGTATTATTTACGACACGCTCGCCGTGGCGCCGGGCAGTCTGCTGAAGCGAAAAGACGACTGGCAGAAAGTGGCTGCCGCCTGGTACGACGTGATTGACTACATGAGCGATCCGGCCAATGAAGAGGAAATGCTGAAAATCCTGTCGGCCCGGGTCGGCCTGAGCCCCGCGGAATACCAGCCGTTCCTTTCCGGGACCAGAATGCTGAGTAAAGATGAAGTGCTCACAGTGCTGGAAATGGGCGAAGGGTTCGACACGCTCTACGGTTCCTGCACGGTGGTAAACGACTTCTTTGTGGCCAACAAAGTGTATGAAGAGCCGGTCAAGGTGAAGCGCTGTATCGATCCTTCTTTCACGAAGAATATCAAATAATCTCTCCTCAAAAGGCCGGGTGGGGTGGAGACACTCCATCCGGCCTTGACCTTTTACGTTAAAAATTCTCGGGAGGAAATTCCGAGGAGCCGGGGTGCTTTATGTCTATTAAAGAAGAAAAATGGTTCAGATTCGGAAAGGGGCTCTCGCAGAAGCGGGTGCGCGGTCTGACCGTTGCTTCCTTTATCCTTCCGCTGCTGATCTGGTCGGCCATCAGCTATTTGCCACTCTGGCAGCCGGAGATGGAAGTTGTTGAAACCGGCGACACGTTCTATTTTGAAAAAGGTGACCGCGTTGATCGCGAAACCTTCCGGCTGGAAAATGAAAAGCTGACCGCGGACGGCGATGTTCCCATGGTTGGAAAACGGGTGAACCCGGTTTATTTCCCGGCACCGCACCAAGTGGCCAAGGCACTCTACTCGGCCTTCGTCACCGAACCGCGCAGGGAGGGCGACCCGTGGTTTCATGAAAGCGTCGCCCACAGTGTGCGGGTGGTGTTCTGGGGCTTCATCATTTCCTCCATCGTCGGGGTTCCGCTGGGCATCATGTGCGGGGTTTTCAGCTTCTTCTCGAAGCTGATCGAGCCGTTTGTGGAGTTCTTTCGCTATTTCCCGGCACCGGTTTTCGGAGCACTGGCCGTCGCCATTCTGGGCATCAACGATGCCCCGAAAGTGGCCATAATTTTTATCGGAACATTCTTTCAGCAGGTGCTGGTAATTGCCAACACGACGCGCACGGTCGACTTTGCGCTCGTCGAAGCAGCCCAGACGCTGGGCGCCAAACCGGGGCGGCTGCTCTTTAAAGTCGTGATTCCCGCCGTGCTGCCGAAGCTCTACATGGATATGCGTATTCTGCTGGGCTGGGCCTGGACCTACCTCATTGTGGCCGAGGTCGTCGGTACCAGTACCGGCATCAGCTGGTTCATCAACCAGCAGGCCAAATACCGCATGTTCGAAAATGTGTATGCCGCCATTCTCGTGCTCGGCTTCATCGGGCTCGGAACCGATATGATTCTCGGGGCCATCGGCCGTGAACTTTTTGCCTGGGAGGATGGAAAACGCTCGTTCTTCAGCCGGCTGATGAATAAAAACAAACCTACTCCGGCGGAGGCTTAGTCATGATGGATATTCCCAACAAACTGAACCTTCCGAGCTACAAAGAGCAGGCTCCCGAAGTCAAAGAGCGCCTCGACTTCATCAAAAGCCAGCCGGTCGTGCTGGAGATTGATAATCTGGTGAAAGAGTTCCCGACCGAAGAGGGCGTTCGCCGGATTCTGAACGACGTTTCCTTCAAAGTGCATAAGCGCGAATTCATGTCGATCATCGGGCCGTCGGGCTGCGGGAAGTCCACGCTGATCCGCATGCTGGCCTGTCTCGAAGATATCACCGATGGTCTGATTCTGCTCGATACCTATCCGGTCACCGAGCCCGGCGCGGACCGTGGTATGGTTTTTCAGAAATATACGCTGTTCCCGTGGCTGACTGTGAAAAAGAACGTGATGTTCGGTCTCGAGGTCGCCAACAAAAGTAAGTTCGATGCTGATCGCGAGGCCCTGCAGTGGCTGGATATTGTCGGGCTGGAAGAATATGCCGATCTCTATCCGGCCCAGCTCTCCGGCGGCATGCAGCAGCGCGTTGCCATTGCCCGCGCGCTCGCCAACAAACCGAAGGTGCTGCTGATGGACGAGCCGTTCGGGGCGCTGGATGCCCAGACGCGCGCCAAAATGCAGGCCTATCTGCTGCAAATCCGCCGAAAAATCGATATCACCATTATCTTCATCACCCACGATCTGGATGAAGCCGTTTATCTCTCCGACCGCGTGCTCGTGCTAAAGGCCAATCCGGGCGAGGTGCAGGAGCTGGTGGAAGTCCCGGTTTCCCGGCCGCGCGGCCCCGAACAGTTCCTGTCGCCTGAATTTCTGACGACTAAAATTCATCTCGAAGAACTGATCCATCCGTCCGTTGAAGAATCGAAAGACGACTTCAAAGTGGTGAAAATGGTCGCGGTGGAAGCGGAGTAGCGGGGCGATGAGGATACCGAAAGTAAAACAGAACTATAAGCGCTTCAGCGTCACTATGCCGGCCGAGCTCTATGAAGAACTGGAACAGATGGGGCAGGACCGCGGGATGGACAACCGCTCCATGATGATTGCGGATCTGGTGAAACGCGAGCTCCTGAATTATAAGCAGCAGGATCGCAAACGCGTCATGGCCGGAACGCTCACGCTTTCCTATGATGCGGCGGCGGGCGACAGTGCCAACAAGCTGATTGCGCTGCGCCGCGCCTATCTGGCCGAAGTCATTTCCACCTTTCAGGTAATGCTTGAAGATGGCAGGAATCTTGAAATCTGGCTGGTGCAGGGCGAGGTGGAAAAACTCTACACGTTGCTGTCGAAAGCTCTCAAGTGCGGTAAGAGAACGATGGGGCAGATCACCTTTGCCGATGCCATTCTTCCACCGCTTCGCGCCAACCCGCAAATTTAAACAAAGGATGCAGAACATGAATGAGATACCCACAGATAAAATAAGTTACGAAACCGTGGTTTCCGGAGGTTGGAATTTTTCAAAGATCATTCGTCGCGGGCGAACCGTCCGCATCACCGACCTCGAAGGCGGCGCGAATGTCTCCGCCCTCTTTTACAACGCCGACAACTATACCGAGCGCTACAACATGGGCGACACGCTGAAAATTCAGCACATCTCCTCGCTCTTCAAAAATGCCTGTATCTATTCCGACATGGGCCGCGTGCTGATGAGTGTCGTTGATTCCACCTGCGATTGGCACGATGTCATCTGCGGCGTGACCTATCGCGAAGACATTCTTAAACGGTTCGGTGTGAAACCCTATCAGGAGTCGCACAACGATTTTTACCGGAACGGTTTTGATTCGCTCACCGTCGAGCTCGCCAAATACGGCATGACCAAACGCGACTTCACCAACGTAGTGAATTTTTTCTCGAAGACACTCATCGATGATGCCGGCGACATGACCTTTGTGGAAAACTATTCCCCCGCCGGAGGCTATGTGGATCTGCGCGCGGAAATGGATACACTACTGGTGCTCGATACCGGGATGCATCCACTGAACCCGTCCGCTGAATATCTCAGGAAGCCCGTGAAAATCACGTTGTTCGAAAGCGATCCCGTTGCGGCCGACGATCCATGCCGTTTGATGTGCCCCGAAAACGAACGCGGCTTCACCAACTCCGAAACCTACTATCTCTAGGAGATCCGATTATGAGCGAATTGAAAGAAAGCACCCTTGTGGAAGCAAATGCCCGGCTGAGCGAAACCGTTCCGGCCGGCGAATACTGGATGAAAGTGGTTAAAAAAGGCGAGACTCTACGCATCACCGATCTCGAAGGCAACCAGGCCGCCGATACCCTCTTCTTTAATGCGAACAACACCGATGAGCGCTACCACGCCAACAACACGCTGCGCGAACAGAACAATGTCTACATCAAACTGGGCACCGCCATCCGCTCCAACGAAAATAACGTGATGATGACCGTTACGGCCGATACCTGCGGACGGCACGATACGCTTGGCAGCGCCTGCTCCTGCGAAAGCAACACCTCGCGCTATGCCCACGAAAAACGCTACATGCACAGCTGCCGCGATACCTTCCTGCAGGGGATCATCGACTGGGGGCTGGGCATGGATAAACGCGATCAGGTCTGCAACATCAACTTCTTCATGAATGTGCCCGTGAATCCCGAAGGCGGTTCCAACTTTGCCGATGGCATTTCGGGCGCCGGAAAATATGTCGAAATGGTCGCCGCAATGGATACGATTGTTTTTGTCTCCAACTGCCCGCAGCTCAACAATCCGTGTAACGCCTATAACCCGACGCCGGTCCAAATGACCATCTGGGAAGAGGGTCAATAAAGACAGGATCATTAAATGACAGGATTATTTTCGGTCTGCAGGAAACATTATCCTGTCATTCCATAATCCTGTCCAGAGAACCCGCCGGTCGGGGAGATCTGAAAGGATATTTTTTATGTTTAAAAAAGTACTGGTTGCCAACCGTGGTGAAATTGCCTGCCGAATTATTCGGTCCCTAAAGGAAATGGGGATCACTTCGGTCGCTGTTTATTCCGACGCCGATGCCGATGCCGAACACGTGGCCATGGCCGATGAAGCCTTCAACATCGGACCGGAATTGGCGAAGGACAGCTATCTGAATACCGCCAGGATTCTGGAAGTGATGCAGGAAAACGGTGTGGAGGCGGTGCATCCGGGCTATGGGTTCCTCAGTGAAAATGTCGAGTTCAGTCGGGCCTGCGCGGAAATCGGCGTCGAATTTATCGGCCCCGAAGAAAAACATATTCTCGAATTCGGGCTCAAACACATGGCCCGCGACCTCGCCGAAGCCGCCGGCGTTCCGCTGGTGCCGGGAACCGGCCTGCTCAACTGTGAAGATGAAGCCCTCGAGGCCGCGGGTCGTATCGGCTATCCGGTCATGCTCAAGAGCACCGCCGGGGGCGGGGGCATCGGCATGCGCATCTGCAACAGTTCCGATGAACTCGAAGCGCACTACGAAACCATCAAGCGCCTCGGCAAAAACTACTTTAAAGACGAAGGCCTCTTCCTCGAAAAATACATCAAAACTTCGCGTCATATCGAAGTGCAGGTATTCGGTAACGGCAAGGGCGATGTGGTGGTGCTCGGCGAACGCGACTGCTCGGTGCAGCGCCGAAACCAGAAGGTCATCGAAGAAACGCCCGCTCCGAATATTTCTCAAGAAACCCGCAGCGCGCTGCATGCCGCAGCCAAGGTGCTGACCGAAAAGGTGGCGTATCGCTCCGCCGGCACGGTGGAATTTATTTACGATACCGAGACGGAAGACTTCTATTTCCTCGAAGTAAACACCCGGCTGCAGGTGGAGCACGGAATTACCGAAGAAGTGTTCGGTGTCGATCTCGTGCGCTGGATGGTGGAGCTCGCCGCCGGCGAAGATCCAACCCCTGGAAACTTTGATCTTAAGCCGACCGGCTGCGCGATGGAGTTCCGAGTCTATGCCGAAGATCCGGGCAAGGAGTATCAGCCGTCGAGCGGTATCATAACCAAAGCGGAATTCCCCGATAATATCCGCTGTGACAAGTGGATCGAAACCGGAACCGAAGTTTCCGCATTTTATGATCCGTTGCTGGCGAAAGTTATCGTCAAAGGAGTTGATCGTTCCGAAACGATTGCCAAATCGATTGAAGCGCTGACAGCCACAAAACTTTACGGATTTGAAACCAACATTGAGCTGATGAAACAGGTGCTCGAGAACGACACTTTCCGGGCCGGCGACGTGTTTACCGGACTGCTCAATACCTTTGCCTATACCGTGAACACGATTGAAGTGGTGATCCCCGGAACGCAGACCACCGTGCAGGATGTGCCGGGCCGCACCGGATTCTGGGGCGTCGGCGTTCCGCCGTCGGGACCGATGGATATGCTAAATTTCCGGATGGCCAATCGGCTGGTCGGAAATGTGGAAGAGGCCGCGGCATTGGAAATGACGATGTCCGGCGGAAGCTATACATTCAATACCAATTCCACGGTGGCCGTAACCGGTGGCGATCTGACGGTGATGCTCAACGACAAAACGGTTCCGTTGTTTGAAGCCATTGAAGTGTGTGCCGGCGATACGCTGAGCATCAGCGCATTTTATAAAGGTCAGCGTGCTTATCTCGCTGTACGCGGCGGGCTGGATGTGCCGGATTACATGGGCAGTAAATCCACCTTCATCCTCGGTAAGTTCGGCGGACACGCCGGCCGCGCACTCGTTGCCGGCGATGTGCTCCGGATCGGGCACGACGTTTCCAATGATTGGAACATGAAGCAGCTGCCGGAAGCCGAACGGCCCGAAGTTTCCAACCATTGGAAGATCGGTGTGATGTACGGCCCGCACGGCGCGCCGGACTTTTTCACGTCGCAGGATATCGAAACCTTCCTCGAACATCAGTGGGAGGTGCACTTTAACTCATCCCGCACCGGCGTACGACTGATCGGTCCGAAACCGAAATGGGCGCGCACCGACGGCGGCGAGGCCGGCCTGCATCCGTCCAACATTCACGACAATGCCTATGCCATTGGTGCGGTCGACTTTACCGGAGACATGCCGGTCATCCTCGGGCCGGACGGCCCGAGCCTCGGCGGCTTCGTCTGCCCGGTCACGGTGGTGAGTTCCGAGCTTTGGAAAGTCGGGCAGCTGAAGCCGGGTGATACCATTCAGTTTATTCCGATGAAGCTGGAAGACGTTTTGAGCGGTGCGGAACCTGCGGCAGTTGATGTTGCTGAAACACCGGCGATTATTGCTTCGTGGAACACGGACGATGAATTTGAAAAGGTGGTCTGCCGCCAGGCGGGGGATCAATATCTGCTGCTGGAGTTCGGTCCGCTGCAGCTCGACCTGCGTTTGCGGTTCAAGGTGCATGCCTGGAATCTGAAGTTTGAAGCATTGAAACTGCCCGGCGTGATTGATCTGACGCCCGGCATCCGTTCGTTCCAGATTCATTTTGATCCGACCGTGCTGCCCCGTACCCGGCTGCTGGAGCTGATCGACTCGCTGATCATTGAGCTGGGCGAAAATCCGCCGGAAGAGGTGGAGTCGCGTATCGTGTATCTGCCGCTCAGCTGGGACGATCCGCAGACGCGGCTGGCGATCGAAAAATATATGTCGGCCGTCCGCAAGGATGCGCCGTGGTGCCCCAGCAACATCGAATTTATCCGCCGCATCAACGGGCTCGATTCCATTCAGGACGTGCAGGATATTCTGTTTGATGCCAGCTACATTGTGATGGGACTCGGCGACGTCTACCTCGGCGCCCCGGTGGCCACGCCGGTCGATCCGCGGCATCGGTTGGTGACGACCAAATATAATCCGGCCCGCACATGGACGCCGGAAAATGCGGTCGGGATCGGCGGTGCCTATATGTGTGTCTATGGCATGGAAGGGCCGGGGGGCTATCAGTTTGTCGGCCGCACCGTGCAGATGTGGAACCGCTATCACATCACCCGCGAATTTGAATCCGGCAAACCGTGGCTGCTGCAGCCCTTCGATCAGATCCGCTTCTATCCGGTCTCCGGCGACGAGCTGATGCAGATGCGCCGCGATTTTCCGAAGGGCCGTTTCTCGCTGAAGATTGAAAAAACGACCTTTAATATTAATGAGTACAATCAGTTTCTGGCCGACGAAGCCGAAGGTATTGACGCCTTTAAAACGAAGCAGCAGGAATCCTTTGCGGCGGAATATCAGCACTGGGTCGATAACGATCTGCTGACGTTTGAAGAGGCGTCTGTCGGCGCTTCAACGGAAGAAAACGAAATTGAAGAGGGTTCGGTTCCTGTCATGGCATCGGTGGCCGGAAGCGTTTGGCAGTTTAAGGTGGCGGTCGGGGATGCGGTGGCTGAAGGCGATGATGCAGCCATTCTGGAAAGTATGAAAACCGAAATACCGATTGCGGTTCCATGTGCCGGGGAAATTGCGCAGGTGTTCTGTAAAGCCGGCGATACCGTCAAGCAGGGACAGGTCGTCTGTACCGTCCGACCAACCGAATAGAAATTTAAACACTGAGACACAAAGGACTCAAAGAGGGCTTGATCAGTAAAGCTTAGTGGCTTTCGTACCTTTGGGGTTAAAAAAAATAGAGAACTGGACATGATCAATTTGCAAATTACTTCCCTGCTAAAAGGCTATGCCGCTAGCACATTCACAATCAACGATGTCGTCTTCCAATGTTTGGAAATGGCGGAACTGCTGCCGAAGGAAGCGTGGATTCGGAAACTGACCGCGGATGAGGTGGCAGTTTATGTTCAGGCCTTGGAAGGGGAGTCGCCCGACACGAAGCCGCTCTACGGAATTCCTTTTGTGATTAAGGATAATATTGATTTGGCCGGCATTCCTTCGACTGCCGGTTGTCCGGACTATGAATATGTTCCGGAGCAATCCGCCCACGTCGTCGCGCAGCTGATTCAGGCCGGGGCGATTCCGCTGGGTAAAACCAATCTAGACCAGTTTGCCACGGGACTCGTCGGCACGCGCTCGCCCTATGGGGCCTGCCCGAACAGTTTTGATCCCGACTATATTTCCGGCGGTTCGAGCAGCGGCTCGGCGGTGGCGGTCGCCGGCGGTTGCGCCAGCTTTTCGCTCGGCACGGATACGGCCGGCTCCGGCCGCGTGCCAGCGGCCTTTAATAATCTGATCGGGCTGAAACCGTCCAAAGGATTGCTGAGCTGCACCGGGGTGGTGCCGGCTTGCAAGAGTCTCGACTGTGTCTCCATCTTTGCGCTTGATGCCGCCGATGCACAGGCCGTTTTCAATGTGGCGTCTCATTTCGATGCCGACGATTGCTATGCCCGCAAGCTGGATCAGGTTCCTGTGATTTCCAGTGGTTGGAAATTCGGTGTTCCCAAAATGGAGCAATTGAAGTTTTTCGGGAACAACGAATATAAAGCCGCATTTAAAGAGAGCGTTGAGATGCTCGAAAAAGCGGGTGGCACACAGGTCGAGATTGATTTTCAGCCCTTCCTCGATGCGGCCAACCTGCTCTATTCCGGGCCGTGGGTGAACGAACGCTATGCGGCGGTCGGCGACTTTATCGACAAAAATCCTGATGCCGTGCTCGATACCACCCGCACCATCATTCTGTCCGGACTGCAGATTCCTGCCCCCGAAGTTTTCAATGCCATGTATAAGCTGCAGGCCTTCAAGCGCATTGCGGATAAAATCATGAACTCGGTTGATATGATCGTAACGCCGACGGCCGGCACCTGCTATACGATCGCCGAAGTCAACGCCGACCCGATACAGCTCAATACCAACCTGGGCTTCTATACCAACTACATGAATCTGCTCGATTATTGCGCCGTTGCCGTGCCGACGGCGATGACCTCCGCGCTTCCGTTCGGGGTGACTCTGGTATCGTTTGCCGGGCACGATCTGAAACTGCTGCAGCTGGCCGATCGCCTGCATCAGGTTTCGCGGTTATCGGTGGGGAAAACAAAGGATCGACCGATGCCGTTTATTCCGGTTCCTGGACGAGGGACCGTCGACCTCGCGGTTTGCGGAGCGCATCTGAACGGTTATCCGCTGCACCATCAGCTGGAAGATCTGAACGCGGTTTTTGTGGAATCAACAGAAACCGCTCCCGAATACCGGATGTATGCCTTCGAAACCGACGGCGTGGCGAAGCCCGGGCTGATTCGCGGTAAGAAAAAGGGCGGGGGAATCTATCTGGAAATCTATCGGCTGACCTTTAAAAATTTCGGCAAATTTGTCAGCGCCATTCCCGCCCCGCTCGGTATTGGGAAAGTAAAGCTCAGGGGCGGTACAGAAGTCTGCGGATTCATTGCCGAGCCGGCGGTTAAGCAAATGGGTGAAGAGATCACCCACCTGAGCGACTGGCGGAAATATTGCTGATTATTTGCGGGTGATCAGGCCCATCAGATTATAAATCATGCGGGCGCAAAGAAAATCGGGAGCATGTAAGTTCTCGATAGGGGCCAGCTCGACGACGTCGAATCCAATCACGGTTTTCTGTGCGGTAATCTGTTCCAGACATTGGAACAATTGGAACCAGTTCAGGCCGCCCGGTTCGGGCGTGCCGGTGGCTGGCATGATCGAGGGATCGAGTCCGTCGACGTCGATGGTGATGTATACTTTTTCCGGGAAGTCATCCGGCAGCAGGTTATCCGGGATTCCGTTGCGCCCAATCTCATAGCCATCTAGAAACGGAATATTATTTTCTTTGCGCAGTTCAACTTCCGGAAGCGAAAGCGCGCGAACACCGATCTGAAACAGCGGGAAGTCCATCGCAATCGCATGATGCAGGGCGCAGGCATGGCTCAGGGCATCGCCTTCATATTCCGCCCGCAGGTCGGCATGCGCATCGAACTGAATGATACCGATATTTTCACCGGTTTCCTTCATGGCTTTGAGTGCTGCAACGGTAACGGTGTGTTCTCCGCCCAGCATCACCGGAACGTTCCCGGTTTTCAGGACCTCCGAAATTTCGCGCTCCATGAACTCCAGCGAATATTGCGCCTTGTGCGTGTGGATACCATAGGTGCACGGGCAACTCGCGCCATCGTAGGCTTCCAGCTGATACGACGCATCCAGAATGGCCGCCGGCCCTTTCGCTGCGCCGCCGCCATAGGACACCGTCTTTTCATACGGAGCCGGAATAATGTGAAACAGGCAGTCCTCTGCCGGCATATCCGGGATTTCAGATTCAAGAAACTTTTTCATATGAATTCATTTACCACAGAGGCACGGGGCACAGAGTTTTTTTATTCCCTTCCTCCGAGTCTCCGTGCCTCTGCGGTGAAAATTATGCCAGTCGGTGTTTATAGTCCTGATAGTTGAATTCGCGGACGATCTCGATTTTATCGCCGCGCTTGATTCCAATGTCCGGATGCTTCACCCCGTTAAAGAAGGAGGTCTTTACCATGGAATAGTGCGCCATGTCCTGAAAAACCAGACGGTTGCCGATCTGCAATGGTGCGTCAAAGGAGTAGTCGCCAATCACATCGCCGGCCAGACAGCTGAGGCCCGCTAATTTATAAGTGTGGTTTTTTTTGTTCGGTAAGTCGCCGCCATCAATCTCCGGACGATAAGGCATTTCCAGAACGTCCGGCATGTGGCAGGTGCAGGAGACATCAAGGATGGCAATCGGGCCGTCGTTGTCAATGATGTCGAGTACGCTCGCCACCAGCACGCCGGCATTCAGCGCAACGGCTTCGCCGGGTTCGAGGATGACCTGCACGTTATATTTGGCCTTGAAATCGTTGATCAGTCGGCAGAGCAGATCGATGTCATAATCATCGCGCGTCACATGATGCCCGCCGCCGAAGTTCACCCAGTCCAGCTGCGGCAGAATATCGCTGAACTGTTCTTCGACTGCCTTGAGGGTTGTTGCCAGATCATCCGAGTTCTGTTCGCAAAGCGTGTGGAAATGCAGGCCCGAGATCCCGGTCAAGTCCTGTCCCTCAAAGTCCTGCTTACGAATTCCCAGTCTGGATTTCGGAGCACACGGATCGTAGATCGCATGTTCCGGATCCTGTGTGGAGCATTCGGGATTGATGCGCAGGCCCAGTTTGGTATTCCCCGTTTCCAATGCCTGGAACTTTTTAAACTGGTTAAACGAATTAAAATCAATTTCGTCGCACAGCGTCAGCAGTTCTTCGAAGTCGGCATCGGAATAGGCCGCCGCAAAGGCATGCACCTCCTTGCCGAACTGCTCGCGGCCGAGCCGCGCTTCCCAGGGCGAGCTGGCGCAGACGCCATCGAGATAGTTTCCAATCATTGGAAACATCGGCCACAGGGCAAAGCCCTTGAGAGCCAGCAGAATTTTGCAGCCGGTTCGTTCCTTCACCGACGCGAGAATCTCGCAGTTGCGGCGGATCAGTTCTTCATCAACAATAAAGGCAGGTGTTTTCATGAGAGCGCATACTGTTCGGCGAGTTTCATGCCGTCAAGGGCCGAGCTGACAATACCGCCGGCGTAGCCCGCGCCTTCGCCACAGGGATAAAGGCCTTTAACACCGGTGGACTGACCATCCGCGTCGCGCAGTACGCGAACCGGGCTGGAGCTGCGTGTTTCGGAGGCATAGAGCAGGGCGTGTTCAAGCGGAGTTCGGTTCAGCGCGCCCAGCATTTTGGGGAGGGCCGATTCCAGAGTTTGGAAAACAAATTCCGGCAGAATGTCCTGCAGCAGGGCGGGTGCGGATTGCTGGCATGAACGCGCGTCGGGCAGGTCGCCCTTTTTACGTTCGAGAAAATCGATCAGCCGCGCGGCGGGTAAACCATAGTTTCCACCGCCGGTTTCAAAGGCGGCCCGTTCCATGCGTTTCTGGAATTCAATTCCGGCGAGTGCCGGGTTTCCAGCCATTGGAAAATCGGAAACATCAACCGGTACCAGCATGGCCGCATTACCAAACGGCTCAGCCCGGGCGGAAAGACTCATGCCGTTGGAGGTGATGAGACCTTCGGATGATGCGCAGGAGATCACTTCTCCACCGGGACACATACAAAAGCTGTAGCAGCGGCGGGCGTTGTTTTCTTCCTTACGGGTCAGCCGGAAACTTGCGCTTCCAAGGGCTGGAAGTTCGCCCGCCCATTTTCCGTATTGCGCTACGTTGATGGCGGTCTGCGGAATTTCAAGGCGAACGCCCACGGCAAAGGGCTTGGCTTCCAACGGCACACCGGCTTCGGCCAGCAGTTCATAGACATCGCGCGCACTATGGCCGGTGGCAAGGAAAACAGCATCGGTCCGGATCTCTTTGCCGGAAGCGGTGACGCCACGAAGGGCCCCGTTTTCAATATGCAGCTTTTCGAGTTTGGAATTAAACGCGCAGGCACCGCCGAGTTCCCATATCCGTTTGCGGATGGCGGGTATGATTTGCGTCAGGTCGTCGGTGCCGATGTGCGGCATGGCATCGATCAGAATATCGGAGGTGGCTCCGCACGCGACCAGCGTTTCAAAAAAGCGGCGAATGCGCGCACGGTCCTTGGAGCGTGCCGTGAGTTTGCCGTCAGAAAACAGGCCGGCCCCGCCTTCGCCGTAGAGCACATTGCTTTCAGGGTTCAGCGTGCCGTCTTTCCAATAGTCGGAAACCTGTTTCTCCCGCTCCGGCGTCTCCGCGCCGCGTTCAATCAGCAGGGGCTTAAGCCCGGCTTCGGCCAGCGTCAGCGCGGCCATCAGCCCGGCCGGACCGGCGCCGATTATGACGGGGGGATTAGGCGAGGGGGCGACTTCGGGATAAACCGGGGAGGGCGCGGGAGCGGGTGCTTTTTCAACCTGATTCGGCGTCAGCTTGGGTGGCTTTCCTCGGTGATCGACTTCAACCGAAAGAATATAGCTGGGCAGTTTGTCCTTTTTTCGAGCGTCCAGCGAACGGCGCAGAATCTCCAGGTTCGTGAGCTGCTCTTTGTCACAAATCAGGCGGCGGCATACCGCCTTAAGCACGTCGGACTCGCCATAGTTCAGGCGAACGGAAAGCTGGTTGATTCGAAGTCGCATTTAACCGAGATCCGCAACGGGGCCGTCGATGATTTTCCAAGGCAGACCGTATTCGTTGAGATCCTCCATGAACGGGTCGGGATCCATCTGCTCGGTGTTGAATACCCCGTCGCCGGTCCACTTTTTCTCCAGCAGCATTTTCGCACCGATCATGCACGGCACGCCGGTGGTGTAGGAAATCGCCTGCGACTGCACTTCGGCGTAGCAGGCTTCGTGGTCACAGGTGTTGTAGATCGTAACCGTTTTGGGCTCGCCGTCTTTCACGCCGGTCACCTGACAGCCGATCCAAGTTTTACCTTTAGTGCGCGGACCGAGCGATGCCGGGTCGGGCAGCAGGGCACGAAGAAACTGCAGCGGAACAATTTTCTGTCCGTTGAATTCCACTTCATCGATCCGGGTCATCCCGACGTTGCCGAGCACTTCGAGGTGTTTGAGATACGAATCGCCGAAGCTCATCCAGAACCGCGCACGTTTCAGGTGCGGGATGTGCGTGGCGAGCGATTCGAGCTCCTCGTGATACATCAGGTAGATATTCGGGTTGCCGATATTTTCCGGCACCTTGAAGGAGTGCTTGACGGAGAGCGGGGCGGTTTCGATCCATTCGCCTTTTTCCCAGTAGCGCCCTTTGGCCGTAACTTCGCGGATGTTGATTTCCGGGTTGAAGTTGGTGGCGAAGGGATAGCCGTGGTCGCCGGCATTCACATCAATGATGTCGATGGTGTGGATTTCGTCGAGGTGGTGTTTCTGAATATAGGTGCAGAAAACCGAGGTCACGCCGGGGTCGAATCCGGAGCCTAGCAACGCCATCAGACCGGCTTCTTTAAAGCGGTCGTGATAGGCCCACTGCCATTTGTATTCAAACTTGGCGGTGTCTTCCGGTTCGTAGTTCGCCGTGTCGAGATAGGCTGTGCCGGTTTCGAGACAGGCGTCCATAATGTGCAGGTCCTGATAGGGCAGGGCGACATTGATGACCAACTCCGGGCCAAACGATTTAATCAGTTCAACCAGTTCCGGCACGTTGTCGGCATCCACTTGTGCGGTCTGGATCGGACGGCTGAGCTGCGCGGCAATCGCATCGCATTTGGATTTCGTGCGACTAGCCAGCATGATTTCTGAAAACACCTCCGGCAGGGCCGCACATTTGTGCACCACCACACCGCTGACTCCACCGGCACCGATAATTAAAACTTTTGACATCGTTGGTCTCCAATCGAAAATGAGGCTAACTGATAGCTTAGCGGTTATCGCATTGCAAGCTGATCAGTCTGCATTGATTTTTGCTCTATCATCCAGATGGACGATCGTGTGGTTGGATGATAGAACGACTGTATGGATTGGATTTCATTTCATCACCCCGATGTCAGTTGGCCGGTCGTTCGACGACGGGCCGGTGTGGAATTTATGGAACTACTGGAGTTGACGAGTCTGTTTCTTTCGCGTGGCGGATGGGGGCTGATCAATCGCAATTGCTATCCGAATAAAGCGGCCTATCAAAATGCAACGAGCCGGTTGCGAAAGAACGGTTTGATTATTCATCGGAACGATGGTGCCGAAACGCCGAAGTTGGTTTTGTCCGATACTGGACGCCAGCTGATGCCTTTCTATTTTGATCCGGAAAAGTACTGGAATAAAAAGTGGAATGGGATCTGGTATTTGATGATGTACGACATCCCCGAGGTGGATAAGCGCTACCGCAATGTGTTGCGAAAATTCCTGAAACGGATGCGCATGGGCTGTCTTCAGAAAAGCGTTTGGGTGACTCCTCGGGATATTCGTCCGGACTTTGATGATCTGGCGAAAGCCGCAAGTTTGGATGGATTTGCTTATCTGTTTGAAGCGCGGACCGTGTTGGGTCTGCCTAGCGGTCGAGTGGTTGAGGATGCTTGGAACTTTGATCGGTTATTTCTACTGCAGCAGCACTATTGCCGGATGGCGGAAATAAATATGGAACGGCTTTTGGACGCGCAATGCTCTGAAGAGGATTTAAGTCAACTGATTCGGCTGGCCGTTGATGCCTATCACTCCGCTTTCTGTGAGGATCCGTTGCTTCCGAATGTGCTATTGCCCACGAATTATCTGGGACGAGAAGCGCTTCTTCAGCACAGAAAACTTTTCAAACTTATTGATGATCAATTAACCGCTCTATCATCCAGCTGAACGATCGTATGAATGGATGATAGAGGTGCGGGGTTTATTTTGTTGCGAGGTTGAGGGCTTTATCGATGCGGGCGATGAGTTCTTCGGCCGGTTCGAGGCCGGTGGAAATGCGAATGAGATAGCGCGGGAGGCTCCGGCTGATTCGGCCCAGTTGAGTGCGTTGCGGGGTGTTTGCGGAAGAGCAGGACTTCAGCACAGAAAGGGATTCAAACGAATTGTGAGTTCTATCATCCAGCTGAACGATCGTGCGATTGGATGATAGAGGAGCGGGGTTTATTTCGTTGCGAGGTTGAGGGCTTTCTCGATTCGGGCGATGAGTTCTTCTGCCGGTTCCAGTCCGACCGAGAGGCGAATCAGATAGCGCGAGGCGCCGGCTGATTCCGCCCATTCCAACTCATCATAGTGGGCAAGCAAGGTGAAGGGGCAGCAGAGACTGAAGCTGGTTCCCAGGTTGGGGCCTTTGGTGATTTCCAGTGCGTTGTAAAAGGCTTCGGTATATTTCTCCGAGTCTTTGAGTACAAAGGAAAAGAGTCCACCGTAGCCGCCATCGGGCCGGCGAAACCGGTCATACATTGCGCGATCCGTGAAAGCAGGATAGTACACAGTTTCTACCGCCGGATGGGTATTTAGATATTCACAAACCGCCAACGTCGAAGTGTTGATTTGTTCGACCCGTTCCCGGAAATCGCGCGAATCTTTTTCAAGCTTAATAACGTCCGCTGCATGGAACGCTTCCGGTTCATAGATGGTTTGCAGCTGTTCGCGGAAGGTTTCGGCAAACGGAGCTTTGGAATTGAGGATTAAAGCGCCGCCCAGCACATCACTGGTGCCCGAGAAAAACTTAGTCAGGCTGACGACCGTGACGTCGGATACGGGAAGCGTATTCTGGTTGATGCAGGCGCCGAGCGTTTCATCAATGATGAGCGGGAAGCTGTGTTGGTCGGCCAGTACTCGCAATTTCGGTAGGTCAACGCAGGTCAAAAGCGGATTGGTCGGGAATTCGCAAAAGAGCCCGCCCACCTGGGTCGATGCCAGTTTATTTTCCAATGATTGGAAATCGGCCGTATCGCCCCGTGCATAGAATAGAGCCCGTTTGTGCCCCATTCTGTTTTGAAGCTTCAATGTGTCGCCATAGGGGAAGGCATATTGAACCGTTGGGCAACCGGGGTGGATTTCCAGCGTGGCCAGGAAAGCGGCGTTGATGGCCGCCATACCGGACGAGAAAAGGTAGACATCTTCCGGGGCGGCTCCCGTGAATGCAGCGACACGATCGACAATCGTCTTCCAGGCATCGGAAGAATCCGGCGCGGGCTCATCACTGAGCAGTGCTTCCGCAGCGCGAGAGGAAATACCTTCGCCGGCGTGCTGCCAGTATTGTTTGGCATCGTCCGCACAATCGTCAGGAAATGAGATCAGGTTGTCGCGCAGTTCAATTTTTGCATAGGGATTGTGATGCAGCAGATATTCGCGGCAACGCTTGGCAGCCTTTGCCGTGGAGTAAATCTGCACGGCTTCGTCGTCATCCTTTTTAAATATTGAAAAGGCCTGCTCCACCAGTGGGTGATAGAAGAACCGCGGATAGCCGAGAGTCAGCTTCTCCATGGTGGCCGAATCTTTTGTTTCATAGCCGACCACATCCTGCCAGCGCGGCAGGCACATAGAGGCGGCGTGTGTCGTATTCGGGATCGGTTTACCCAGATCTTCGGCCCGCCACAGCGGATTTTTTCGTAATTCTTCCTGAGGCATGGCTAGAGATTATCCAGAGAGAGTTTGAGGTCTTCAATCAGGTCGTCGGCATCTTCAATGCCGACCGAAAAGCGGACGAGGCCATCGGTGATGCCGACCGCTTCGCGCTCGGCCTTCGGAATGGACGCGTGCGTCATGGAGGCCGGATGGCAGATCAGCGATTCAATGCCGCCGAGGCTTTCCGCCAGCGAAAACAGTTTCAAGTTTGAGATGAGTTTTACGACCTTTTCGAGCGGAAGATCAAAAATGGCTACCACGATTCCACTGCCGCCGCGCATCTGTTTTTTGGCCAGTTCGTGCTGCGGGTGCGAAGGATGGAACGGATAACGGACGGTGTCCACTTCTTCCAATGATTGGAGAAATTCCGTGATCTTCAGCGCATTTTTCGCATGCTGTTTCATCCGCACGGAAAGCGTTTTCAGTCCACGCGAGATCAGCCAGCAGTCGAATGGCGATGGATTGAGACCGACGGCTTTCTGCGCGAAAATCATCTTTTCGTTCCAGTCTTTGGAATTGGTGCAAACCACGCCGCCGAGGCAGTCGGAATGCCCGTTGATATATTTGGTCGTGCTCGAAAGGCAGAGGTCTGCTCCGAGCGCGAGCGGGTTCTGGAAATAGGGCGAAGCAAAGGTATTGTCGACCAGAAGTTCCGTGCCGGCTTCGTGGGCCGCTTTGGCCACCGCTTCAATATCGATGATTTTCAGCATCGGGTTGGTGGGCGATTCAATCCAGACGAGCGCAGGCTTCTGCTTTCCAATCTCTGGATAATTTGCGGGATCGGACAGATCGACATAACTGATCGTGATGCCGAACTTTTTAAACACCTGATCGTAGATGCGGTAGGTGCATCCGTAGATATTTTCTTCCGCCAGCACGTGATCGCCCGCGGAAAGCGTGGTTATGACGGCATTCACCGCCGCCATGCCGCTGCCGAAGACGGTGGCATATTGGGCCTGCTCCAAATGGGCCAGCGTGGCACCGAGGCGGTCGAAGGCCGGGTTGCCGGAGCGCGTGTAGTCGTAACCCCGCGTCTGGCCCGGCTCGAGCTGAGCAAACGTAGAGGTCAGGTAGACTGGCGGAATCACGGCACCGGTTTCTTTATCCGGTTCCTGTCCAATGTGGATGGCTGCAGTATCAAATTTCATAAGTTAATTGATCCGATCATGTTTTCAGGGTTCGCAAGCTACTTATCTTCTTGGGATTCGTCAAACCCTGCCTGTTTACGATTTGTCAGGTAAGGATTGCTCATCACAGTGCGATTATGAGAAAAAATGGGAAAGGAACATATTATGAAAACATATTCGATTATTTGGGGCTTCTTGTTAATTGGAGCCATTTCATTGGTTGTTGTTTCGGAAATGGTCAGTCCCGGAATGCACGGCAAGATTATGAACGAGGGCGGTTGGATCGAAACGGCGTCGTGGATCTCCTATTTCGTTGCCGCTTTTTTTGTGGCTCTTCAACTGCGCCGGATGCCGGTGCGTTGGAGTATGTTCGTCATGACGCTTCTTCTTGGCTTGCGTGAGTTGGATTGTGACAAACGGTTCACCACCATGGGCATTTTTAAAAGCCGCTTCTATTCCAGTTCCGAAGTTCCCATCTCTGAAAAACTGATTGGCATTGTCATTACGGCCGGGATTCTGGTGACGCTGTTCTTTCTGATTAAAAATCACTTCAAACCGTTTCTTGCTCGTTTGAAAAGGCTTGAAGGCCCCTCGCTCAGTTTCTTTTTTTCCGGCGGACTGTTGGTGTTTGCTAAGTCTATTGATGGACTTTCCCGCAAGTTGGAACCGTTTGGAATTGAGCCGTCCGATGCCACCAATCGGATCGCCGGTTCGGTTGAGGAATGCTTCGAGCTAGCCGCTGCCATATTGATAATCGTTGCCGCAGCGGGCGCGCTGAAAAGCTATCGTTCGAAATAAGTATAGCCGCGCATACCGTTTTCGAAGGCATCCATAATGTGCTTGCGCTCTTTGGCACTGATCTGGTCGTTCCGCACTGCCGTTTCCGCCAACGTACGAATGCGGCGGATCATGTTTTTCGGGTCGTATTCAACGTAGGACAATACATCGGCCACGGAGTCGCCTTCGAGCTCCCGAGAATAGTTCACATGTCCGTCGCGGTCCACCTGAATGGTAATCACGTTGGTGTCGCCGAGCAGATTGTGTAAATCGCCAAGCGTTTCCTGATACGCTCCAACCAGAAAGACGCCGAGGTAATATTCCTCTTTGGTCAGGTTGTGCAGCGGCAAGGTGTCGCGGGTATCGTACTGCCCCACGAATTTATCAATTTTTCCATCGCAGTCGCAGGTGATGTCGGCCAGCACCACTTCTCGGGTCGGCTTTTCTTCCAACCGATGGATCGGCATAACCGGGAATAACTGATCAATCGCCCAGACGTCGGGAAGCGATTGGAAGAGACTGAAGTTGCCGTAATAGATGTCGGCCAGCATCGATGGAAGTTTCCGCAGCTCGTTCGGAACGTATTCCATTTCTTCCGTCAGCTTTGAAATCCGCGTGATGATGTGCCAGAAAATTTCGCCGGCCAGCGCGCGTTCGCGCAGGCTCATGGTGCCGCGTTTAAAGCGCTCGTGAATTTCGTCTCGATAATAAAAGGCATCGTGAAAGCACTCCTGCGCATTCCGCAGGCTGACGACCTTGACGACCGCCATCAGATTATGCAGAAGCTCGTGTGCATCGTCTGGAAGTTCGGTCGGCAAATCACTGACCTCGAAACGGCTTTCATCGAGAATGTTAAAAAGGAGCACGGAATAGTAGGCCACCGTGGCGCGGCCCGACTCGGTCACAATGTCGGGGTGCGGAACGCCGGTATCCGCCAGCGTGCTGACCATGTTTTCGACAATGGCCGCGCAGTATTCATCGAGATTATAATTTCGGCTGGCATCGGAATCGCCCTGCGAACCGTCATAGTCCACCGCCAAACCGCCACCTAAATCGATGATGCCCATCGGAGCGCCTTCGTTGGCGAGGCCGATATACACGCGGCAGGCTTCCACCACCGCTTCACGAATATCGCGAATGTTGGGGATCTGCGAACCGACGTGATAGTGGAGCAACTGCAGGCAATCGAGCATCTCCTCCTCGCGCAGACGATCCACCAGATCGCACACCTGCGTCGGATTCAACCCGAAAACGCTGCGTTCGCCGCCGGAATGGTTCCAATGTCCGGAAGCCTGCGTGGAAAGTTTCAACCGGACGCCAATGATGGGCCGAATATTCAGCGATTTAGAGTGGTCAATAATCAGTTCGAGTTCAGAGGGAGTTTCAACCACAAAAATACACTGCAGTCCCATTTTGCAGGCATAGAGACCGAGTTCAACAAACTCCTCATCCTTGTAGCCGTTGCAAATGAGATACGCTTCCGGATCGTGCATGTAGGAAAGCGCCGCAATCAGTTCCGGTTTACTGCCGCATTCGAGGCCGTGATGATAGCGCGCGCCAAACTGGGTGATCTCCTCGAGCACCTGTTGCTGCTGGTTCACCTTCACCGGATAAACGCCGCGGTAGTTTCCCTCATAGGAAAAATCGGTAATCGCCCGACCGAATCCTTCGTGCAGCAGTTTAATGCGCGAGTCGAGAATATCGCTGAAACGCAACAACACCGGCATATCCATGCCGCGATCATTCAGCCCGTCGACAATTTTACGAAGGCTCACACCAACGCCATTGCCATGCGGGTGTACAATTACTTCACCCTCATCCGAAACGCTGAAATAATCCGCGCCCCAGTTGTTGATTCCGTAAATCTCCGCCGACTGCTCAGCCGACCACGTTGTTTTAGAGTCCGTTTTCAAGTGGGTCGATATAGGGCGGTTTCCAACCTTTGGAAAGATTAATTTGGACTAAAGTGAAAAATAGAAATTAACCCGCAAGGTGCAAGCCGGGAGGTAGGGCATCGCCGAAGGCATGATCCTGCTCTTCCGCATCCAGCAATCCACCGTCTCGAACGAGCGCCGTCAGGCGCTGCGGGGCTTCCAAGGTTTGGAACTCCGCCAGAACGTTGGCGCGGCTGGCATCTGGAAGATCGCGGTAGCGGTCGCCGGTAAAACGAGCGAGGTGCATCAGCGCGAACGTCTTCTCTTTTGATGTTCCCTCCAGCGTCATTAGACGCTCAACCCAGTCGGCACAGCACTCGGCGGAAACCACCGTGTTGAGCGGCCCGTAAGCGGGAACCCGCGCGCCGATGCGTCCGAGCGCCCAGACCGCCGCGCCATTGGAAATGCGCAGGCCTTTTCGTTCCAGCCAAAGCAGCAACAGCTCGCCGAGCTGTTCCTTCTTGGCAGTGGGCAGCCGTTCCAGTGATCCCAGCAGCCGCCAGACCTCGGCACTCTCATGATCGCCAAATAAAAAGTCCGTTCGTTTGTCGGATTGCTTGGCCCTCGGATTGCGAATTCGGCTGTTCCATTGTTTGATCAACGGGCTGGCCAATTCCATTTGCTGGTGTTCCGTGAGGCCGCCGGCCACGCGTCGCCAGAGAATCCACCACTCCGCGCGGCACATTTCGTTGCGCGGATTTTCTACGCCGGCGGATTTAATCTTCCAAAGGTTTCCGACGCGCCAGTCATCGGCGGCAAAGCCATATCCCGGCCGCAAGGCATAGCCCGTCAGGTTGAGCCAGCGCGCCTCCAGCTCGGGACTGACTTTTCGACAATCCACCAGCGGCAGCGTTTCTTCGAACCAGCGGCGCAGCAGGGCGGGAGGCCAGTCGTTGCGCTGCATTCCCGTATTGGTTTCCAGTTTTTTCAGCAATCCCGCAGGCTCGCCATTTCGAGTGGGACCAAGAATCGAGCGGATCACGCCCGAGCTCGATGCAGCCATGGACTCGTCAATAACACCGGCCCGGTTACCGACAGCTTCAATAACTGCGCGGTCGGTCTGGGTGGCCGCGCGCGCATCAAACTGCAACCGCCATTCGCGCGAGTCGTCTACCGCCGCCAGCCACACTTCAATCGTTCCGATTTCGGTCAGTTTGGCGTGAAGCTGAACCTGGATTTGTTCCGCGCCCTTTTTCTTTCCGGAATTGATCACCGTTTTAATCGACGGCATTGGGCGCATGCTCTCTTCATCGATCGGCAGCAGGTCGCCCGGTTGATCGGTGGTGCGGGAGCCGGAGGTGTAGAGCGGAAATTCGACCGGCTTGCGAAGGTGCAGTTTAAACGTGCGCTCCGTCAGCTGAACCGATTCGCCTTCCTCCAGTCCAGCCGGCAGCAGGCAGATTGCGGCGGGCTCGCCGTTGTCGCGACCGATGCCGAGATAGTAGGTTCGGGCGAGGCCGCCGGTAATTCGGGTTCCCTGACCGCGCCGCACGCGGCCGTATTCCGCCGCCCCGCAGGCCACGGCCAAATCCAGCCGGTCGGCGCGCAATACCTGCGG
Organism: Pontiellaceae bacterium B1224; assembly: GCA_029432815.1. Taxonomy (GTDB): domain Bacteria; phylum Verrucomicrobiota; class Kiritimatiellia; order Kiritimatiellales; family Pontiellaceae; genus Pontiella. Next base: position 74,697 of record JAROBA010000022.1, read on the forward strand.
TTTCCAGTCGAGCGCCTTTGCCAGCACGTCGAGCAGTCGGTCCCGCAGAACGGCCGATTCAAAAAAACCGCCGTTAAACAGAATATAGTCGGGGCGCGCGTTGTTGTGTTCCGCCAGAAAGGCCGTCAGGTAGCGGGTGATGCCCGCATCCGGTGCGTAGGGCAGGCCGAATTCCTGAAAGCCGGATTGCCGCACCTCGGGTGTTGAACCGGCGGTGACTTCCGGCAGAAAACCTTTAACCAACAGATCCAACGCCTCGCTGCGCTCCAGTTCAACCTGTCGGCTTCCGCCAATTACGCTGCGGCCGCGAGCGGGCAGATGAATCGTGTGGCTTTCGGGCGCATCGGCCCCGAGCAGCACTTCTTTTGCCTGCTGGCAGCGGCGAACCAGAATGCTCCAATCGGCCGGAGCCAGTTTTTCGCGGCCGAGCTTTTGCTCAACGTGATGCGCTAGCGCAAGGTCGAGATTATCGCCGCCGAGTAGCAGATGCTCGCCCACGGCAATACGGCGATAGGAAAGCGTTTCGTCTTTTCCCTCTTCCGTTTCAATCAGGGTCAGGTCGGTGGTGCCGCCGCCGATATCGCACACCAGAATGGATTGTCCGGGTTGCATCCCCTCGGCCTGTCGATGTTCGCTGAGCCATGCATAAAACGCGGCCTGTGGTTCTTCGAGCAGGCAGAGTCGCGGAAGACCGGCGGCACGTGCGGCCTCCACCGTCAGTTCACGCGCCACTTCGTCGAACGAGGCGGGAACCGTTAGCGCCACATCCTGTTCGGCCAGTAGGGCTTTGGGGTGCGCGTGATCCCACGCCCGCCGAATATGTTCCAGATATCGGCGGCTCGCTTCGCAGGGCGAAAGTTTTTTAACATCCGCCGCGCCGTGCCACGGCAGTAGGTCCGCCTTGCGGTCGACCCCGCCATGGCTCAGCCACGACTTGGCAGAAACAGTCAGACGCCCCGGCACGGCGGCACCATGCTCGCGGGCCAGTACACCGACTGCAGATTTGCTTTCGTTGCTCCAGGGCAGTGCCAGAGCCGATTCTTCAAATTCGCCGGAGGCCGGTTCGTAGTGAAACGACGGAAGCGAATCGCGCGCCTCCACGGTGCCCGGTGCCACCAGTTGTGGAATGGGAAACGTGCGGACCCGTTGGTCGACCTGCCGCATTTCAATATAGGCCACCGCCGAATTGGTTGTGCCGAGATCTATTCCCACGACGAAGCGGGGGGTGGATTCTGTATCGTGCTTCATGGAAATCCTTTGGGAGGTCGAAGGTCTGAAAGTCGCAAGTCGAAGGTCGTGCTGACTTTTGACATTCAGACCTTAAGACCTTCGACCGCTGCGTAGCAGCTATTCTTCGCGGACGCTGAATTCGAGTTTCCAGCGGTGCTCGGTGATGGTGCTGACGCACCAGAGTTCGAAAATGCCGAGCTCGGTCACGCGCGATTCAAAGCGCACGGGAATGTAGCCGCCGCCATCTTCCACGCCTTCGGCGGCGGGAAGCTCCGCTTCGAGCGAGTCGGTTTCCTGCAGCTCTTCAGGCGTCCACGAAGTGAGCATATCGCCGGGCTTGTCCTGTTTCCGAACGGCGGAGCTGAGCACGCGGAATTGGGCCGGTTCACCGGTCACGAGGCCGAATGAATCTCCGGGCACTGTAATTTCGGTTCCTTCCTCCATGCCGGCGGGCACCACGCAGAATGCGTTGAGCGGGCGGGGTGCGCCGGGGATGGCCAGACCGGCGGTTTCGATGCCGAGGTAGTACGAACGTGCCGTGCCGCCGCGGATGCGGACGCCGCCGCCTTGTTTGGCGGCACCATAAAAGGCCGCGCCGGTTGCGACGGAGTGGTCGAGATCTTCGCTACCGTCGAGCAGCAGCGGCGCGGCGTCGAACCACGAGCCTAGCAGTTCCATCAGTCGGTTTTTGAATTGGTCGGATTTGAAAACACCGCCGTTGAAAAGGATGTGCGTCGGTCGCACGGATTCATCACCTTTGGCGTGCATGCCGAGGAATGCGGCGAGGTGACGGGTGATGGCGGTGTCGTGTTCGTAGGGCAGGCCGAGTTCGCGGAAGCCGGAGAGCTGCGCCCGCTTCGGGCGGTCGTCGAGCCCGCAGGCTGGGAAGAAGCCTTCCAGCAAGGCATCGGAAATCTGTTGGCGGTTGAGATCGACCGAGATATTCCCGCCGATCACTTTGCGTCCGCGGCCGAGTACCGTGACCGGATGCGTTTCTGCTCCATTTGGCGAGAGCAGATCTTCTTTGGCCTGACGGCAGGCATGCCAAAGCGCGGTCGACTGCCAGGCATCCACTTGAACGCCCTTTTCGGCAAAGGCCTGCTGGGCGAGGTGCGCGGTGAACAGGTCCATGTTGTCGCCACCCACCAGAATGTGGTTGCCGACCGCAATACGACGCAGGACGAGATCGCCGTCTTCGTCTTCGACGCGTACGAGCGTAAAGTCGGTGGTGCCGCCGCCGACATCGCAGACGAGCAGGGTGTCGTCTTTGTTCAGTTGCTTGCGCCAGTCGTCGCCAATCTGGGCGAGCCAGGCATAGACGGCCGACTGCGGTTCTTCGAGCAGAATGTAATGTTCCGGAAGTCCGGCTTCTTTGGCGGCCTGACTCGTCAGCTCGCGGGCACTGGCATCAAAAGAGGCGGGCACGGTGAGCACAACCAGCTGTTCGTTAAACGGGGCATCCGGGAACTGCGCATTCCAGGCTCCCGCGAGATGCTGCAGGTAGCGTTTCGAGGCTTCGACCGGTGAGCATTTTTCGACCTCGTCGGGAGCGCCCCAAGGCAGGATGGAAGCGTTGCGGTCCACCCGGCTGTAGCAGAGCCAGGATTTGGCGGCGGCCACGGTGCGGCCAGGCTGTTCGGCGGCGCGGCGGCGGGCATATTCGCCGACGTTCCAGGTCTGGCCTTCGGCCCACGCCGGCGCACCCTGTTCGGCTTCGGTGCCGAGATGCATAAATGAGGGCAGGGTGCTGCGCCCTTCGGTGGTGGCCTGATCGACCAGCTGCGGGATGGTCAGTTGTTCGACCGGAGCGTTGTTGGTTTCCAGACTTCGGAAAGCCAGAGCCGAGTTGGTGGTTCCAAGGTCGATTCCAATGGCATATTTTGAATTCATGATTACGGTCCTCTTCCGCATTGTGCGGATTCGATTATAAAAAATTGATTAACCACGAAGGCACTAAGAGCACAAAGGCAGTGCTTAGTGACCTTCGTGCCTTTGTGGTAAACTGCTCTAGAGTTCTATTTCGGCGGGGGCGATGATGTTGGCGGAGTCGTCGGAGCCCTGCCAGACCGGAAGGTCGAGTTTGGCGGCAGTCCAGCCGGGATGCATCAGCTCGCCGGTGTGGGGCGCTTCGCCGGTAACATTGCCGGTGAGTTTGAAGGCGGCGGCATCGAAGCCCGCCGGAACGGTGACCTTCGATCCTTCGGCTTCAGTGCGCAATGGCTTGAGCGCAAACATACGTTCGAGCACCTTGCGGCTGTCGGCCTGAATGTCGCGCACGGCGGCGGCCACCTGTTGGTCGGAGTAGCCGTCGAGAGGTTCCATCAGAAAGTCCACGAGTCGCGCTTCGCGCTGTAATGCCGACAGTAGGGTGAGGGCTTCACTCCGCGCCGGTTTGACAACGGGGGTTTCTTTTTTTTCTTCGATCGCCACGGGGGCATCGGATTTGAATGCGGCAAAGAAGGCCTTGAAGGCCAAACCTAGTTTACTCATTTCTAAACTCCAAATTTTTATGATTAGGCACTACGCGTGCCGAGAAGTCGCCACGGTATGAAATCCGTTCCGTATGTAAAGCGTAAGGTTTAGGTTTATCGTGATAAACGGTTCGGGATGGGCCGCTTTTTAGATGCGTATCGGCTTACCCGTTGCGGTCGATTTCCAGTCTTTGGAAACCTGTTCTGAGTCGGGTAGATGAAAAGAATGGGTTGCGCGATTCTGCGCGCAGTTGTAAAGTTGCACACCGTAAAGTTTAAATTAGTAAACCCAAGGAGGACTGATTTTGAGTGACTCCAGCCAACTTCAACGTGTCGCTTTTCTAGGCAATTTCCCGCCCCGACAATGCGGAATTGCAACGTTTACTCAAGACCTATGCGAGGCTGTGGCGCAAGCTGCACCTTCGACCGATTGTTTTGTCGGTGCGGTAAATGATCGAGAGGAACGGTATGAATATCCCCCCCGTGTGCATTTCGAATTGATGGAAAAGGAACTGGATTCCTACCATCGTGCCGCGGATTTTTTAAACTTCAGCAATGCGGATGTGCTCTGCCTTCAGCATGAGTTCGGTATCTATGGCGGTGCGGCGGGCAGTCATGTGCTGGCTTTGCTCAAAGAGCTGCGGATGCCGGTGGTAACGACGCTGCACACGGTTTTGCAGGAGCCGGACGCTTTGCAGCGTAAGGTGATGGATAAGCTTGTTTCCCGTAGCGACCGTTTGGTGGTTATGGCGAATAAGGGCATGGGAATTCTAAAAGAGGTCTATGGGGTTCCGGAGAGTAAAGTGGATGTCATTGTGCACGGAATTCCGGATGTGCCTTTTATTGAGTCCGACTGTTACAAATCGCAGTTTGGTGTTGCCGGCCGCCGGGTGCTTTTGACGTTTGGGTTGATTGGTCCGGGAAAGGGCATCGAATACGCCATTGAAGCGTTGCCGGAAATTATCAAACAGCATCCCGACGTGGTGTACATTATTCTGGGGGCCACGCATCCCAACCTGCTGGCCCGCGAGGGGGATCAATATCGCTTGAGCCTTAAACGTCTGGCCGTGGAGCTTGGCGTAAAAGAACATGTAATTTTCTATAACCACTATGTGTCGTTGGATGACCTGAAGGAATTTATCGGCGCGGCGGACATCTACTTAACGCCGTATCTCAGTGAGGCGCAGATCACTTCCGGAACCTTGGCCTATGTGTTCGGGGCCGGGAAAGCCGTTGTTTCGACGCCGTATTGGCATGCACAGGAATTGCTGGCAGACCAACGGGGCGTACTGGTGCCTTTCCGAAATTCCGAAGCAATTTCGGAGGGGGTTTGCGGATTGCTGGCCGATCCGGATCGGATGGCGCAAATTCGTAAAAATGCATATGCAATGGGTCGGGAGATGATCTGGCCTGCTGTGGCGAAGCAATATTGTCAATCTTTCCAGCGTGCGCGGGTTGATCGGAAATTGATTCCCCGAACGTCGTTTGCCGGCTTAACTCTGAACAACCGGCCCTATTCTCTGCCACCTCTACGACTGGATCATCTGGTGCGGATGACTGACGGTACCGGCCTGTTTCAGCATGCCATTTTCAATGTGCCGAATTATCACGAAGGCTATTGTGTTGATGATAATGCGCGCGCATTCATTCTGTGTAATCTGCTTGATGAAATCGGTGAAGATTCATCCGGAAAGATCCTCAGTAAATTGACACCCGTCTATCTGTCTTTCTTGGCTGCCTCATTCAACTATGACTGCGGTCGATTTCGGAATTTCATGAGCCATGGGCGAGAGTGGCTTGAAGAATTTGGAAGTGAAGACAGCCACGCCCGCGCACTGTGGGCAGTCGGCACCGGGGCCCGTCGTTCTCGAAACGAAGGATATGCCCGGCTGTCGGCTCAGCTCTTTAAGTGGGGGTTGCCCGTGGTGGCTTCGTTTACGTCGCCGCGTGCGTGGGCGTTCGCCGTTTTGGGCATTCATGAAGTGCTGCAGAATAAGAACGTTGCTACTGAGGTTCATGACATGCAGGCCTTGTTAGCGGGTAAACTGCTGAAGCTGTGGAAACGCTATTCGTCCGAAGAATGGCCGTGGTTTGAAGAAATCGTGTCGTACGACAACGCTCGGCTGAGCCAGGGCTTGATTCTTGCGGGAGAAGATCTTTCCGATGCAGCTCTCTTGGAAGCCGGTTTGAAATCGCTGCGTTGGCTGGTATCGATTCAGAAATCACCGTCGGGTCGTTTCCGGCCGATTGGCAACCAAGGATTTTATCCGAAAGAGGGCGAACGTGCTGAATTCGACCAGCAACCGCTTGAAGCGCAGGCGACTATTTCGGCCTGTCTTGATGCCTTGCGGGTCACGGGCGATTCGTCGTGGTTGGTTGAGGCCAAGTGTGCGTTTGAATGGTTCCTCGGCCGGAACGATCTTGGCCTTGCGCTTTACGATTTTAAAACAGGGGCCTGTGGTGATGGGTTGCAGGCCGATCGTATTAATGAAAATCAGGGGGCAGAATCCTCGCTGGCTTTTCTTCTTTCTCTTGCTGAAATGAGCAGCGCAGGATGTTCGGTTCCTGATCTGACGGATTCTGTGTCCATTGGAGGATAAAGACGATGAAAACAATATTCACTTGCCGCAATACTATTGTGCTGCGGCCTGATTGTTCCCGGGTTATTTTACGCCCGTTTATTCCCTCCAGCTCACGGCAGGTTTCGGCGATCATTCGTCGGGTGTTGGATCTGACGGAAGAAGAGGTGGCACTCCAGCTGGATGCGGTAATGAAGGAATTCAACCATCGGCATCATCAACTGAAAGCGATGCTGTACGAAAATTATGAGCGGGTTCGGGAGCACATTCCGCCCGGACAGGTGCCATCGCTCAATCGTGAATTACTGATTGGAGCCCTGTTTTTCGGTGAATATTCGTTGGAATCCGCCGCACTTTTTAATCCTTCGATTGTGCCGCACCCGGACCAAAGCGGTGTTTCGAAGGGGCAGCTACGCATTATCATGAGCCTGCGGGCCACCGGGGAAGGGCATATTTCTTCGATTGAATTCCGCACGGGTCTCATTTCGGCGGATGGGTCCGTTTCGTTGGATCCGGTTTCCGACTATGTCAGCATGCCGAAAGTGCTTCCTGATCCGAGCTACGATAATCGCTCGTTCGTTACCAAATTGCAGGAAATGGATTTCGACGACAAATATACCTCTGCGGTGATGGGAGTCCTCGGTGCTCGGTTTACACGGCGGGATCTGGCGCAGCAGATGGAGATTGTTTTGCGCGAAGCTCATCCGGCGACGCACCACCTTCACCGGACACTTGAGCACATTCAATGGTTGGCCGATTCCAATTATGAACTGCTTTTTGATGACGCGGTTTCTTTGAGCGAGCGTGTCATTTTCCCCGTTTCGGCGAATGAAAGTAATGGAATCGAGGATGCCCGGTTTGTGCGCTTTGTCGATGATGATAACACGGAGATGTATTACGCCACCTACACGGCGTACAACGGGCATGACATTCTGCCTCAGCTCATTGAAACACAGGATTTCCTGCATTTTCACATTCGAACGCTGAATGGCCGCGCGGTGCAGAACAAAGGCATGGCCCTGTTCCCGCGGCGGATCAACGGGTTATATGCCATGCTGTCCCGCCAGGATGACCAGAATCTGTTCATCATGTTTTCTGAAAGTGCCCACCATTGGAGCGATCCGCGTATCATTCTCCGGCCTAAAGAAATGTGGGAATACAGCAAAATCGGCAACTGTGGTTCGCCCATTGAAACCGACGCAGGTTGGCTTGTGATTACCCATGGAGTCGGCCCCATGCGGAAATATTGCATCGGTGCCATTTTACTGGATTTAGATGATCCAACGAAAGTGATCGGCCGATTGAAAGAACCGTTGCTGGCTCCGGAAGTGAGTGAGCGAGAGGGCTATGTGCCCAATGTGGTCTACAGCTGCGGCGCTTTATTGCACGAAGACTGGCTGATTCTGCCGTTTGCCGTCAGCGATCACACCACCACGGTTTCCAGTATTCGGATGAAGGATCTGCTCGGTGCTTTGGCGAACTGAACGGAATTTTTTCGCCGCGCAAAAACTCAGTATGCACCGAGACTGCCCTGCGGGCCTGAAATTTAGGTTCGGTATAGAATTGCCTTTTGCGGGGTGTTAATAGAGATTCTCGCGCAATTATTTGGAGATTTTTCGATGAAGTATGTGGTTTTGGTTGGAGATGGGATGGGCGACTATCCTGTTGAATCGCTGGGCGATAAAACGCCATTGCAGGCGGCAGACTGTCCGATGATTCGGAAATTTGCTGCGCTGGGTGAAACACGCATGGTGCAGACGGTTCCGGAAGGCATGCCTCCGGGAAGCGATGTGGCCAACCTGGCGTTGCTGGGTTATGACGCCGCGCTGAACTATACCGGCCGCGCACCCATCGAAGCCGCTGGAGCGGAAATTCCCATGAACCCGAGCGATGTGGCGTTTCGCTGCAATCTCGTGACGGTGACCGACGACGGAATTATGGATGATTATTCCGCCGGACATATTACAACCGAAGAGGGGCAGGCTTTAGTGCGGTCGCTCCAGGAGAAGCTGGGTCGTGAAGGATTAACCTTCAACCCTGGCGTACAATACCGCCATTTGCTGATTTGGGATGGCGGCCCCGCGGATTGCGCATGCACTCCGCCGCACGAGATCTCGGACAAGCCGGTGGAAGGAAACCTTCCGGCAGGAGATCGCCAGGATGAAGTCCGCGAATTAATGGAATTATCAAAAGCGGTTTTTGCGGATCATCCGGTAAATAAAAAGCGTATTGCGGAAGGAAAAAAGCCCGCAACGCAAATCTGGCTGTGGGGGCAGGGCAACGCCATGCAGCTGGAGTCATACAAAACCCTCTATGGTTTGGGCGGCGGTGTTATTTCCGCAGTCGACCTATTAAAGGGCATAGCAAAATTAGCCGGTTTGGAAGCGCCCGATGTGGAAGGTGCAACCGGTTTTCTGGATACAAATTACCAGAATAAAGTAGACGCCGGGCTGGAGATTTTGGAGCGCGAGGACTTTGTCTTCATCCATATCGAAGCCCCGGATGAATGCGGGCATATGGGTGACGCACAGAAGAAGACGTTTGCCATCGAAGAGTTCGATGCCAAGGTTTGCGCGCCGGTTTTCCAATGGTTGGAAAAACGCGGCGAGCCATACACGTTGATGCTCTGTACGGATCACCGCACGCCGGTAGCCCTCAAGGGGCATACCTCGGAGCCCGTTCCCATGTCGGTTATGAAAGGACCGGTGGGAGAACAGAAAGCGCAGGCTGCGTTCGACGAGTTCGTCAACGATGGAAATGCACAAGGCATGGCCTGCGAATGGATACAACAAATACTAAACGCATCATCCGAGTGATGATGGAAGAATGGATTTTGGACTACTGAAACTTTTTTAATCGCCGCAGGAGGCATTGAAACAACCCATTTGATATACGAAGAAAAACGGATCCAGTAATCCATTCTTCCAGCCCGTTCGGATGCGAAAGGACTGGAAATTGAGCCTACTCAAGAAAATCGCTTCTGTATTCGGCAAGAAAGATGAGCCGAAGAAAAACGAAGCATCAAATAAGAAACAGACACCCGCAGTAAATAAAAAGGAAACGAAACCCGGCCAGGAAGAATGGCGGCCGGGCCAGAAGAAAAAAACCAGCTCGTCGCCGCGCAAGAAACCGCAGGGGCAGCGTCAGGGGCAGAACCGCCGCAAAAGCGAGGATGGGGAAAACCGCCCGCCGCGTAAAAAACAGGATGGACCGAAGCGTTCGCCGCGCCCGAAGAAAGAGGCACCGCCTTTTGCGCTGTCTGAAGCGGACCAGGAACGGATGAAGGAATTCCGCCCGGAAGAAGAAGACCGCCGGGTGGCCTTTGAAAAACGGCTGAAACAACGTTGGGCAGATAAGCATGGTGTGTCGGAACGACCTCCGCGCAAAAAGCGCGAGCCACGTCCTGAAGGCGAAAGGAAGCGGGCACCGCGCGAGCGTAAACCGCAGCGGGAGCGTCCGGCGGATGCTGCCTATACCGTAACCACAGGGTCTACTGAACGCCGCGTCGTTGAAGACGTGCCGTGGGATCCGGAAACCTTTAACGTTGAGCCGGAAGAAGGAAAAATCCGTTTCCAGGATTTGGATCTCCATCCGAAACTGATGCAGAGCATTCATGCGCTGGGCTGGCAATATGCCACGCCGATTCAGGGCGAAATTCTTCCCGGCACTTTGAAGGGCAAGGATATGGCCGGCCGCGCGCAGACCGGTACCGGTAAAACCGCAGCGTTCCTGATTTCGATCATTAACCACTGCCTGAAAAACCCGTTGCAAAAGCATAGTGCACTGAGCCCGCGAGCGTTGATTATTGCGCCGACCCGCGAGCTGGCCATGCAGATTGGCGAAGATTCCGTGGGCCTCAATAAATTCACCGGCCTGCGCACCGTGGTGCTGTATGGCGGCATGGATTACAACAAACAGCAGCGCGAGTTGGAAGATGGCTTGGTTGATATTGTAGTGGCCACTCCGGGGCGTCTGCTGGACTTTGAAAACAAGAAAGTCGTGAACCTGCGTTTCACCGAAATCATGGTGATCGACGAGGCGGACCGCATGCTCGATATGGGCTTTATTCCCGATGTACGCCGTATTATCTATAAAACGCCTGCCAAGGAAAAGCGCCAGACCGTGCTGTTCAGTGCAACCCTCAGCGATGATGTGATGGCTCTGGCTGCGGACTGGATGGTTGATCCCGAGCGGATTGATATTGAGCCGGAACAGGTGGCGGTCGATACGGTGGATCAGAAGGTCTTCATTGTGACCGACGACCAGAAGTTCCAGCTCCTGTATAACATCATTAAAAACGATCAGCCGGAACGCATCATTATTTTCACGAATCGTCGCGATCAGGCGGAACGTCTGACGGAAGACCTCGACCGCTACGGGCATAAGTGCGAAATGCTATCCGGTGCGGTAACGCAGAAAAAGCGGATGCGCATTCTTGAAGATTTTAAATCGGGCAAAGTCAAGATCGTGGTGGCGACGGATGTGGCCGGCCGCGGTATTCACGTGGATGGTTTGAGCCATGTGGTGAACTTTAATATTCCGGAAAATCCGGACGACTACGTGCATCGTATCGGCCGTACCGGCCGTGCGGGAGCCTTGGGGCAGTCGATCACGTTTGCCTGCGAGATGGAATCGTTTGAGCTTCCGAAGATTGAAGAGCTGCTCGGTATGGAGCTGAAGTGCAAGATGCCGACGGAAGAACTTCTCGAAGAGCTTCCTCCGGCACCGCCGCGGAAGCGTAAGCCGCGTCCGGCTGGTGGGCATGGCGGGGGGCGGCGCCCGAATGGCGGCGGACATCATCGTCCCGGTCAGCGCCGCAGCGGCGGCGGCACAGGACACCGCACCCCGCGTTAATCAAAAAAGCCTCGCTTAAGCGGGGCTTTTTTGGTGAACCGGTATTTCCAATCTTTGGAATCAGTTAAAAGCGCCGGGTCTTTGCGCCGGGTCGGCGTATTGTTCTCTTCGTTTTCTCTTCGGTTTCAGGTTCTTCGGCAGTTTCTTCGCTTTCCTCGCCATCTTCGTCTGATCCATCAAGTCCTATGGTGCCAAGGGTCAGATTGCCGAAGCCTTTGAGCGCATCGCTGGCAAATCCGGTTGTGTTGCCCACGGCATTGATCATCTCATTATAGAAGTTATCAACAATTTGTGTCGATGCTTCGGCCGGAGTTGCTCCGCCCTTATCCTTGCCGATATCTTTCAGATCAGGGATGGGAACAGGAATGGGGATGGCGGGCAGGGCAGAGAGTTTGGCGTAAACGATGCAACCGTCGATGGCGACGCGGTCGATGACTACCTTTTGCTCTTTTTTATCCCCATCCTCTTCGGAGGCTGCATTTTCACTTTCCGGGTCTTCCATCGACTCGTCACGCCGTACGGTGGCCTGTTCGATTTCTTCCTGAAGTGCCTTGATATTATCTTTCAGGATTTGACGTTCATAGCGCACCCGTGGGTTGGTCAGTACAATGTCTTTAATCGAAAGCACGTCAGATTGGAGGGTGTCGGGATCCAGATCGATCCGGAATTCCTCTAGTTTCATGAGGCTGCGGCGCGAAAAGCCTGGGGGGTTGGATACGCGCAGGTCGTGAATGTCGACCACTCCTTTGAGGGGTTCGACTGATAATGTATTGAAGGCTACGAGCGTTATGGCGGCATCCGGATCTACTTCTTGCTCCTCTTCCGAATCTCCGGCCAGCGGGTTCAGTTTGTTCAGCGAAACCATGGAGGCCGGATTGAGTTTATTCAGATCTATACCGAACTGAGCGTTGTCGGTCGCGTTTGTATCGACTGGAAACTTCAGACTAACGTTCAGATTCGTAACGATGAGCTGATGGAGTACAACCGGCTGTTCGGCTAACAGAATCGGCGCCACTTCGGGATCGGCTGCTGCCGGTACTGTGGGGACGACTTCCTCCTCAGCGCCTTCGGGCAGAGGCGGAGCAAAACGCATTAATTGCATTTGAAGCGCTGCCACGTTGCCACTTTCCTCAGTCTGCTCCAGATTGACTATGGGGCTGTCGACCCAGACCCGGTCAATAACCACCTGGTCGGAGAACAGAGAGTCCGGGGCGATGTCAATTTCCAGGTTTGCGAGGTGGAACAGGTTGGTGGCGAAGTAGCTTGGCTCGTTGGGGGCGGTGATGTCGTGAACCTGTATTTTTCCGTCGACGAGTTTGACGGAAATTGAGCCGATGCCGGCCAGCGTATGCGGTTCTGTAGGTACGTTGTTCGTCGGGGTGGTGTCGAGCAGTTTTACCTGAATATCGTCCACCGTCAGGTTATGCAGAGCAACGGGCGGTGCTGTCGGCGATTCTGGCGTTTCCATTGCATTGCCGGCCGGGGGGGGCGGCAGTTCAAGAACGGGATATTTCGGTACGCGTTCAACGAAGCCGTTGGCGATCTTCATGAGCTCCGCGACGGTATCGGTTGTTTTGTTGAGTTCCAGGAAGGCGTAGGGGCGCTTTATCTGAATGTCATTAATCACCACGGTCTCGCCCGCGATGGAGGTCGGATCAAAGTCCACGGTAATGTGGTCCAGCGAGAATAGGTTCGGGATGGCCATGCGTTTTGGGTTTGTAAGGAAGAGGTTGTTCAGGTCGATTCGTCCGTCCTGCATTGCAATCGCCAGCTGTTCGAGTCCGAGTTGCATGTCCAGCTCCGGATCGCCGATATTGACCACATTCAGTTGAACGTCGTCGATGGTGATGCGACCGAGAATGACTTCCGGCGGCGGCTCGGTCTCTGCAACCACCACCTCATTGGTGGAGATGTTTATCGGTGCGCTCGTGGGAATTCTGACCACAAGACTTTCGGCAATCTTCAGAAATTCCCAGGCGGTGTCTGTTTCTGGATTGTGTTCCACGTAGGCGTGCGGTTTACGAATATCTATGGCGTGAATGATGATATTGCTGGAGTAGATTGAGCCCGGTTCCATCAGTATTTCCACCTGCTCGAGTGAAAACAGATCGGGGGTCTCCAGGCGTTGCGGATTGTTGACATAAAAATTATCCAGCCGGACGGTACCATTGGTCATGCTGATGGCCAGTTGCTCAAAGCCGGCGCCGATATCCAGCATCGCATCGTGGGTATTTGCCAAATTAAACTGAACATCATTAATTTCGAGCGATTTCACCACCACGATTTTGGGCTCTTTTGGTTTTTTGCCCTTCTTCTTTTCTTTTTCAGGTGTTGGCGCAGCAGACAGGTCGATACCTGCAAACTCTTGAATACTGTTGATGAATTCCGTGATGTTATCGGACGAGAGATTTTGCTCATAAATAAAATAGGGGCTGTTGATCTGCACCTGGTGAACCACAACGGTGCTGGAGAAGATGGTGCCCATATCAATGGCAAGATCCAGGCTGGCCAATGAAACCGCATTGGACTGTCCGAACATCGTCGGGTTTTTAATCGAAAAGTCGGATAAATGGACGGTCCCTTTGATGGGGTTGATGGAGAGTTTGTTTATTTGCAGGGGAGTTCCCAGTGCTTTCGGTCCGATGACCTGAGCCACCATTTTCACGGTTGGTCCCAGCCAGAACAGCAGGGTTAAAATGAAGAGGAGGAATAGGACTCCCAATGCTCCCAGCGCGATCTTTAATGTTTTTTTCAGCTTCATAATCATTTCCTCTATAGGCACCGTTTCAAGAGAGTAAACACTACACAGGTTTCCAAACCTTGGAAAGTGGTTTCATAACAATGACGGACGGAATGCATTTTTAACCAATGTAATAGCGGGGTCGGGCGCAGTTTCCAATGGTTGGAAGTCCGGCGAACATGAATTCATGTGTCGTGCTGTTTACTGGTTTTTCCAGGAACAGCTTGGTTCAGAATGATTTTCTCGATGAACGGTTCCCAGGAATATTCGAGGCGCAGATATCAAAAAACGGCCCTGAATATCCCGGTTTTCGGGGGGCGCAATTTTTTAACTTTTCCCGCTTGCACCCCCCGCACCGCATCGGTATGTTCCATCACCTTGTTTCACATTAGCGCTCGGGTGGTGAAATTGGTAGACACGCAAGGTTGAGGGCCTTGTGGGAGTTAAATCCCGTGTGGGTTCGACTCCCACCTCGAGCACCATCACTTTTAAGATCGATCCATTGGATCGATCTTTTTTTGTGACTACGTTACAGTGCGTAGAGGAGTCGGCAACACCTCCAAAGATTTTATGCCGGCAAGGTAGTCAAAAGCTATGGATCATCCGACTTCAGGGTAAAAAGGGCGTCAGTTGCGCGATTTGTCCATCTGTTTGCATACTTCTCCCATGGTTTATCGGATTCGAATCCGTACTATGGAACCATTCATAAATGGCTGTTTATATAATTGCAAAGACAGCTGGATATAATGGAATAGACTCGCTAGCGTGGAACCATCAAGCATTGGTGAAATTGAGTTGGTATGTGACATAGTGGGGGAGACTCCAAGGAGGATGAGATGGGCATAGTAGACATAATCGTGTTTTTCGGCTTTATCGCGGCGGTATTATTCGTCGGCTTGTACAAATCCAAAGGCGAGGACACCCATGGAGAAACGGGGGCATCGGACTACTTTCTGGCGGGCCGCGGGTTGTCGTGGTGGTTGATCGGTATTTCCTTGATCGCCGCGAATATATCAGCGGAGCAGTTCGTGGGCATGGCCGGAAAGGGCGCGGGCCTGGATGGCCTTTCTGTTTCGAGCTGGGAGTGGATCGCCGCAATCACCTTGGTGGTCGTTGCGTTTGTATTGCTTCCCTACTTCCTAAAGACCGGTATCACGACGATTCCGGAATTCCTTGAAGTTCGTTACAACCACTGGGCGCGCTTGGTCATGACGATTTCCATGACGCTCATCCTGATCTTCGTGAGTTTGATTGGCGTTATCTACGCGGGTGCCATTGCAATGACGAAGCTGTTTGCCGACTTTGGAACGGTTATCCAATTGCCGGTGGCCTGCTGGATTCTCGGGGGTCTGGCCGCGGGATACGTCGCGGTAGGTGGCCTGAAAGCCTGCGCGTGGGCGGACTTGCTCCAGGGTACCGCCCTGATCGTTGGCGGGGGCCTGATCACTTATTTCGCATTCCAGAAGCTGGGCATCACAAATGTTTCCGAGCTCGTGGATGCCTCCGGCGCGGCGGCCACGGTCGACGCGAGCGCGGGCGCCATGAAAAAATTCGGCACCTTGAATGAAACCGCTTTGCACATGGACACCCCCTCCATGCCGTGGCCGGTCCTGATCATCGGCATCTGGATCCCGAACTTCTACTATTGGGGCCTGAACCAATACATCACGCAGCGTATTCTCGGCTCCGCATCGCTCGCGGAAGGGCAGAAGGGACTTGTTTTTGCTGGTTTCCTCAAACTGTTGATCCCGTTTGTTATCGTGATTCCGGGCATCATCGCGTTCAACCTCTTCTCCAATGATATGGCCGAGGGTGCAAACATTGATGCGGGCGGAAACGTGTTCTCCGTATATGAAGAGGCGCAGACCGATCCTTCCACTACATTTGTTTTCGATCTCGACGTTAAATACGCCGCAACCCATCCGGATAAAGCCGCGGAGATCACTGCGTTCAACGAGACGGTTGTCGCCCGTGTGGGTGAGGGCAAGGTGGAGAAAAAGGCGATCAATGCCTACAAATATGACGATGCGATGGGGCTGATGATTGCCAAGCTTATCCCGCGAAACAAAGGACTGCTCGGATTTGTGTTCGCGGCGTTGCTCGGCGCGATTGTTTCTTCGCTAGCGGCGATCCTCAACGCGGCTTCTACGTTGTTCACCATGGATGTCTACCAACGCTATATCCGGCCCGAGGCGAAGCAGTTTGAGTTCGTTACCTTTGGTCGTATCTGCATCGGTGTATTCGTGGTGATTGGCTGTGTTCTGGCGCCTATGCTGGTTAATTTCCAGAGTATCTTTGATTACATCCAGTCGATTCAGGGCTACGTTTCCACCGGTATTCTTGCGGTATTCATCTATGGCCTGTTGAACCGCACCGGCGGTCAGTGGGCGGGTGTGATCGGTATCGTGTCCAACGCCGTAATCTATCACTACATGCTCGTGAAACACTCAGACATGCACTTCCTCTACAGCATGTCGGTCTGCCTCGGTGTGGTTCTCGCGGTACTCTTTATCTATGGCTTGATATTCAAGAGCAAAGAGAAGGTTGTATTCGCCTCGAACACCGCCATGGATCTGACGCCATCCAAAGGCGCAATGTACGCGGGTATTGTTGTGTGTGCCCTGACGGTCGCGCTGTATGTGATCTTCTGGTAATCTTCCAATCATTGGAAAAAGCAAAAGGCGCTCCACTTGGGGCGCCTTTTTTCAGTTATTGTCAGGGCCGTTTCTTTATTGGGTTTCAATAATTTCTGAATCCTGCTATCCAATCACTCAGTTGAAACGGAGTTATTATGGGACAGTTGAAGAATACCTTTTCGTGGTCGTTCAGTGCATCGGAAGATTTCGAGCAGTGCCGCCGTCGTCGCTACTGGAGTAAATACGGCATGTGGGGCGGCTGGGCGCGCAATGCGAGCGAGGAGCAGAAGACGGCGTATCGGTTAAATAAGATGGATAACCGCTGGGGCCTGATGGGACAGGCGGCCGAAAATGCCATCATGTGGGTGCTTAAACAGCATCAGCAGGGGAAAGTAGTAACGGTTGATGATGCATGGAAAACGATTGCGCGGCCTTTTATGACGAAGAAGTGGAACGAGTCGTTGGAAGGCAACTGGCGCTCGGCCCCGAAACAGTTCTGCTGCCTGCGCGACCACTACTACAACAAGCTGGCTGGCGAAGAGGAAAAGGAAGCCAAGCGGGCAGTGGCAGCTCAGATCCAAAACTGCATTCAAAACTTTATTGAGAAGGTACTTCCAAGGATTGGAACCATTAAACCCGCCCAGGAATTCCAAATCGCAACACCGGATCTCGGCGGCGATGTGGAGCACTTTATCTATGAAGGCGTGAAAATCTACTCGATTCCCGACTATGCCTACAGAATCGGCGATGAAGTCCATATTCACGATTGGAAGGCCGGAAAGATCAAGGCCGATCAGCATCGTTTGCAACTGTCACTCTACGCCCTCTGGGCCATTGTGAAACACGGAGCAACACTCGATAAAATTTTTCTCTATGTGGAATATCTAAACGAAGGGCAGGTGCTTCCGTTCCAGATTACGGCAGAGCAGCTGGAGGAAACGAAAGCGCTGATGAGCGATTCCGTGGGAGAAATGACGGAATATCTGGTTGATCACGATCGCGATAAAAATGAGCCGCTGCCCAAAGAGGAATGGGAATTGGCACTGGACCCAGCCAGTTGCGGAATGTGTGATTTCTATGAACTCTGCAAGCCGGAATTAGATGGGTGTAACTGAAATCCGTGGAAACAGCTGAGAACCTGAGCGAATCACTCGACAGGTTCTCTTTTTTGAACGTTACAGTGTCTAGATACTAGAC